>USPI01000127.1 GCA_900556535.1 uncultured Eubacteriales bacterium
GTCAGGGCCTATGGAGGTAAAAAACAATGGCTTTTCAGATTTTCACAGATTCGGCAGCGAATATCCCTGCCGCCAAGCTCGAGGAGCTCGGCATAAACGTAATTGAGTGCAGCTATGAGGTCGGCGGACAGATAATAAAATGCCCGACCGTGCCCGACGATTTTGACGGTAAGGCGTTTTACGATATGCTCCGCGCCAAGACCGAGGTGCACACGAGCATGACCAACACTCATGACATCGCGGCAAAGTTTGAGACCGCGCTGTCCGCGGGCGAGGACGTTCTGTATATCAGCATCTCCTCCGGCATCAGCGGAACGTATAACGCGGCGCGTCTTGCCGCCGAGGAGCTGCGCGATAAATACCCCGAGCGCCGCATCGAGGTGTTCGACTCAATGGGCGCGGGCCTCGGCATCGGACTTCTCACCATGAGAGCTGCCGATTACAGAGCCGAGGGACTTGAACTCACCCCGCTTATAGAGCGCCTTGCCGGCGACAGAAGCGGTCTGTGCGAATATTTCACGGTCGACGATCTTATGCACCTGCGCCGCGGCGGCCGTCTTTCGGGCATCGCTGCCATGATGGGCACGGTGCTGAACATCAAGCCTCTGCTGCGCGGAGACGAGGAGGGCAAGATAGTCGTGTTCGCAAAGCTTCGCGGCCGCAAAAAGGCCATCGAGGCAATTGCAAAGGAATACGCGGAGAAGGCGGTCGATCCGCAGAATCAGCGTGTTGCGATAAGCCACGGCGACTGCCTTGAGGATGCGCAGCTTCTCGCAAAACTCGTAAACGACATCGCAAAGCCCAAGGAGCTCATCATTTCCGTGCACGAGCCCTATACCGGTGTCCATGTCGGCCCGGGAATGCTCTCGCTGTTCTTCCTCGGCGCAGGCAGATAAAATACGCCTGTTCCATATAAATCCCTAAAGGAAAAACAAATACATCGCAAAATGCGCCCGTTGCGCCTGCTGAGCAGGTGCAACGGGCGCGTGTTTCTATATTTGGGAGACGGCGGCTCACTGATGATCGAAGAGGATGAACAGCAGGCTCGACAGGCACAGCAGGAAGGGGTAGAACAGCAGCGGGATGATGTCAAAGGCGCTGACTGCATAGCCCAGCGTGGTGCAGGTGGACAGCGCCACCAGCATTTGCGCGCCGTAGGGGATGATGCCCTGGAAGATGCACGAGAACGTGTCCAGCAGGGAGGCGGAGCGCTTGGGGCTGATGCCGTACTCCTCGGCGACCTCTTTGGCGATCGGTCCTGCCATGACGATGGCAACGGTGTTGTTGGCGGTGGCGATGTCCATGAGTCCGACCAGCAGACCGATGCCGATCTGTCCGCCGCGCTTGCCGCGGAATACACGGCGGATGAAGGCGAGGATGCTCTCGAAGCCGCCGTAGGCGCGGATGAGACCGCACAGGGAGGCGACCAGCAGCGTCACCAGAATGGTCTCGAACATACCCGACACGCCGCCGCCCATGTTGCTCATGAGCTCCAGCGCCGTGACCTGCCCGGTGACGAGCGTGATGGCAGCGCCGGCAGCGATGCCGATGAGCAGCACCATGAACACATTCAGACCGAGGATGCCGCCGATGAGCACCAGCAGATAGGGGATGATGAGCACCAGATCATGACCGCCGGAGACGGCGTTCTGCACATCCGTGCCCAAGGAAATGACGATTATCAGTACCAGCGTCGCCAGCGCTGCGGGCAGGGCGATCTTGAAGTTTGCGCGGAACTTATCCTTCATTTCCGTGCCCTGCGTGGAGCAGGCGGCGATGGTGGTGTCGGAGATGAAGCTGAGGTTGTCGCCGAACATCGCGCCGCCCATGACGGAGGCAATGCACAACGGCAGGTCAAAGCCGGAATTGGCGGACACGGCCACGGCGATGGGCGCAAGGAGCGTGATCGTGCCGACGGAGGTGCCCATGGCCATGGATACGAAGCACGCCACCACGAACAGCACCGCGACGGCCATTTTCACAGGGGCGATGGACAGCAGGAAGTAGGCCACGGCCTCGGCGCTGGAGCGTCCGGTGACGCCCACGAAGATACCGGCGACCAGAAAGATCAGGATCATGGTGACGATGTTCTTGTCGCCGATGCCCTGTCCCATCAGCACCAGCTTTTCATCAAAGCTCACGCTGCGGTTTTGCAGGCAGGCGACCAGCAGAGCCACCAAAAAAGCAACGACGATGGGGATCTGATAGAAACCCATCTCGATTTTCAGCACATATTCCAAAACGATGCCCAGCACCAGGTACAGCACCAAAAAGACGGCGACAGGCAGCAAAGCGACGGCCTTCGGGGCCGGTTTCTGATTCATTACGATCATTCTCCTTTGTTTTCAGCAATTTATGCATAAATATCCGCGGAAAATGGTAACATATAGCGCAAAGAATGTCAATGACAAGACAAGTATACGCCTTTCGGCTTTGACCCGTCGAGATCGAAGACCCAAAAACCAACACCGGCGTTTGCTGCTCTCAAAACTGCGTTTTGGCGTTTTTTCGCATTGCCAACATTAAGATAACGTTAAGAATTGTGCAAAATGACATAGAACACTTGTATAATTTGTGATTTCGTGCTATATTTTGGCTATTGTGTTGGAGGTATGTGGCAATGGAAAAATGTACACCGGATGATATAGCCAAACGCGTAAAGCGTTATATTGACGAGTACAAATGGGGATGGGGCATCACAAAGCAGCTCGTAAACAGGTTTTACGGCACGCAGTATACCACCGCCGACGTCAAGAAGATATATAACGGCAAAATGTTCAAAATAACCACATAGACAATATGACCGTAATCGTTTAATATCGCGCGAAGGGCTTGCAGACTGAGCCCGATACGCGGCGTGGAAAAATAGGGGGGCGGAGCACAACTGTGCTTCGCCCTCAGCGTGTCAAAAAAGTCTGTGACTTTTTTGCACGCTGAAAAAACGCCACATTTTTTGTGAAGCTTAAGCTTCACGAAAAATCTCGCTTCGCTCGTCAAAAAGCCTGATAGCTCAGGCGTTTTTGATGGCTATAATCTAACTTGAGGAGGGCCTTGCCCCCTCAAGCTCCCCCGCTGCGCGGTTATCTTTCCTCGGCAGCATAGGTTTTTCGATAATCTGAAATCTCCCCTCTCGGGGAGATTTTTTTATATTATAAATGCTTATCAAGCTCCTGCTCGACGTAGTCGAACTTTTTCACCTTCGGCTTATTTATCACCCTGCCGCGCATCACAACCATGTGCGCGGTGCGCAGGGCGCGAAGGTCGGCGGTGGGGTCAGAATCCGTGACGAGAAGATCGGCGGATTTTCCGATCTCGATGCTGCCGGTCTCATCGTCTATCCCCGCAATGCGCGCATTCACGAGCGTCGCGGTGTGCAGCGCGAAGGTATTCGACACGCCGACATACTTCGTAAAATACACAAGCTCGCGCCACATATCGTAGTGGGTCACGAACGGGCAGGCGGTGTCCGTACCGAGCCCTACGGGTATGCCGTTTTCGAGCGCACGCTTTGCGCAGTTTATTATGCCGTCGCGCACGACGCGGCCGTTATAGCGGCTCAGCTCCGTCGTGTGTGCGATCTCCATTGGAAACTCCGCGCAGGGCACCGCGGGCGAGAGCGTGCAAATTTGTGCAGCGCCGTGCTCCTTATACAGCTTCAGATGCTCATCGCTCATCTCGGCGCCGTGCTCAATAAAATCAACGCCGTTTTCGAGCGCGGCGGTCATGCCCACGGGGCTTTCGACATGGGCGGCGACCTTGAAGCCGAGCCTGTGCGCCTCGTCGCAGCACGCCCTTATGAGCTCCGGCGGCATTTTCAGCTCGCCCGGCTCGCCCTTGACCTTCGCATCGAGCACGCCGCCCGTCACCATTATTTTTATAAGGTCGGGCTTGTCCTGCGCTATCAGATCGACATACCTCACGCAGTTGTCCTCGGTTTCGGCCTCGTAAGCCAGCACGCCCGCCATATGTCCGCCCGGCACGGAAACTGCCTCGTTTGCCGCGAGTATCCTCGGTCCGAGCCGCTTTCCGGAATTTATGTCGTCGCGTATGCGCGAGTCAATATTCCGCAGTCCGCCCACGGTGCGGATGGTCGTAACGCCGCTCATAAGTGCGGTGCGGGCGAATTTATAACACAAGGAATAAACCACGCTTCGCGTAATTATATTTGACATAAGGAAGTTCACGGACTTCGCATTTTGCTTTTTCGTGTAGTTGGGCATACCCGAGCCGGGCAGATGAACATGCATATTGATAAGCCCCGGCATGAGGTATCTCCCCTCAAGGTCGATTTTTTTGACCTCGCCGAAGCCGCTTTCGTCATCCGCTATAGCCGTAATGCGTCCGTTTTCGACAAGCACCGCCGCACGGTGCGCCTTCATATTTTCGCTGCCGTCGAGCAGCATCGCGTTTATAAGCGCGTATTTCATACTCGTTTCCTCCAATTTAATTTATATGTATTATAGCCTCTGAGGTATCACCGTTCAAGTGTTACTGATTTAACAATTTGTTAAGGCTATTAACACACTTCTTACCGATATGTTAATAATTCATACGGCACTTTGACCTAATTTGCCCCTTTTCATGGGTGCTTATGAACGAACTATTACCAAATGCAAGCCCAATCGT
>USPI01000128.1 GCA_900556535.1 uncultured Eubacteriales bacterium
TCACCTCATCAGTCAGGCTGCGCCTGACAGCTTCCCCTCAAGGGGAAGCCAAGCCACTGCCGTGGCGGGCAGAGCGCCACCAACAATGGCGGTGGATTAAGCTGCGCTGTCACGGTGACGGACTGCGGCGGTTTTGTCGGCAGAATAGTTACCGAGCTGACGCAATAGATGTATCGGTAAAATCCCAAGGCGCATTGCCCCTGCGGCGAGCAGTTTACATGGATTTTACAAACGGATGATATTTTACATTACTCTTTACGATTAATATTTAGCTTATAAGGAAGTGACAGCAATGATATTCTGCGTTGAAGACGATGCGGGCATCCGCGACCTGATGATATATACGCTCACGGCGTCGGGCTTCGAGGCCGAGGGCTTTGCCGACGCGCGCGAATTTTTCGCGGCGATGCGCACGGCGCGGCCTGAGCTTGTCATGCTCGATATAATGCTCCCCGGCGAGGACGGCATATCGATCCTCAAAAAGCTGCGCGCCGACCCCGCGACCGCCGAGCTGCCGGTCATCATGGCGACTGCCAAGGGCAACGAATATGACAAGGTCATCGGCCTTGACCTCGGCGCGGACGACTATCTGGCAAAGCCCTTCGGCATGATGGAGATGGTCTCGCGCGTGCGTGCCGTGCTGCGCCGCAGCCGCAGTGCCGAGCCCTCAAGCGAGCTGCGCTTCGGCGGCATCGTCATGAACACCGCCGAGCACACGGTCACCGCCGACGGGCAGCGCATCACGCTCACCCTCAAGGAATACGAATTGCTGCACAAATTCATGATAAACCCCGGCCGCGCATTCACCCGCGAGCAGCTTCTTGCGGCGGTCTGGTGCGAGGACTTTATGGGCGAAACGCGCACGGTAGACGTGCACATCGGCACTCTGCGCCAGAAGCTGGGCGAGTGCGGGAAATGCATACGCACGGTGCGCGGCGTCGGCTATCGCATGGAGGCGGAGAAATGACCAAACGCATATTCCGTTCGATACTTCTCGTTGCGGCGGCGGTGCTGCTTGCATCGTTTGTGCTGATAACGGGAGTTTTGTACGACTATTTTTCGAACAATCAAATGGAGCAGCTTCGCGCGCAGACGGCTCTTGCCGCGCAGGGCGTCGAGAAGTCCGGCGAGAGCTACTTCGCGGGGCTCGGCTCGCACGGTACGCGCCTGACGTGGATAGCCGCCGACGGCACCGTCTTGTATGACAGCACGGCGACCGCTGCGAAAATGGAAAACCACGCCGACCGCGAGGAGGTCAGCAGCGCGCTCAAAACCGGTACGGGCGAGAGCACGCGCTACTCCACGACGCTCATGGAGCGGCAGCTTTACTGCGCACAGCGCCTGAATGACGGCACCGTTGTGCGCCTTTCCTGCGAGCAGTATACGCCGCTGATGCTCGTGCTCGGAATGCTCCAGCCTGTCATCGTCATCGCGGCCGCGGCGCTCGCCGTGTCGGGCGTGCTCGCCTCGGGGCTTTCAAAGCGCATTGTGCGCCCCCTGAACGAGCTGCGCCTCGACGAGCCGGACAAGATCGAGACCTATCCGGAGCTTGCGCCCCTGACCGACAAGCTGCGCAGTCAGCAGAACCAGCTTCGCGCTCAGGAAAAGGAGCTGCGGCAGCGCAGAGATGAGTTTGACGCCGCGACCGAGAACATGATAGAGGGGCTCGTGCTCCTCAACGAGCGCGGCACGATACTGAGCATAAACAAGTCCGCAACGAAGCTGCTCGATATAAGCCGCTACTGCGTCGGCAAGGACATCCTGCTGCTCAATAACTCCCGCCAAATGCAGGAGCTTCTGGGCAGAGTGCGCTCGGGCGAGCACTGCGAGATGCCCGTTGAGCACGGCGGCGTCAGCTACACCGTCTACGCAAGTCCCGTGGTTTCGGGCGAGCGCGTCGCGGGCACGGTGCTGCTGGTGCTGGATATGACCGAGAAGGAGAAGGCGGAAAAGCTGCGGCGCGAGTTCTCCGCAAACGTGTCGCACGAGCTGAAAACGCCGCTGCAATCCATTTCCGGCTGTGCGGAGCTGCTTGCAAACGGCATGGTGAAGCCCGACGATATTCCTCGCTTTGCCGCGCAGATACAGAGCGAATCCAAGCGCATGATCACGCTCATCGAGGACATCATAAAGCTCTCGCATCTGGACGAGGGCGCGGGGGATATGCAGCGCTGCGACGTTGACCTTGCCGCAATTGCGCGCGCGACGGTCGAAAATCTTCGGCCCGCAGCCAAGGCGGCGGACGTTGCGCTGAGTGTAAACGCCTGCCCTGCCGTCATCAAAAACGGCATCCCGCAGCTTCTTGAGGCGATCGTCTATAACCTGTGCGAGAACGCGATAAAATATAACCGCCCGGGCGGCTTCGTGAAGGTCAGCGTCGAGAAAAACGCCGACGGCACGGTGCTCACCGTCGAGGATAACGGCATCGGCATCCCCGCCGAGCAGCAGGAGCGTATTTTCGAGCGCTTTTACCGCGTCGATAAGAGCCATTCCAAGGAGGTCGGCGGCACGGGGCTCGGCCTGTCCATCGTAAAGCACGCCGCCGCCCTGCACAACGCGAAAATCAGCATGCACTCCGCCCCCGACGAGGGCACCTCCATTTCCGTCGTCTTTTCATAGGCGCATTTATGCACCTACGGATACGGTGATTGCGGTAGCCCGGTATCGAAAATGCGGATAAAACCATACCTGCCTCGCACTATCGGGGGGGCGATGCAAGCCACAACAAACAATCCATCCGGCTACTGCCGTGGGGCCGTTCGTTTTAGGGCTTGCTGATGCGTTTTTTGCTGTTGCTCGGTTACTATCATTCCGACAAAACCGCTATTGCCATAGGGGCAATTCGCCACGCACATCGGCAGAGTTATTAAGTGCGGTGTCACGGTGACGGACTTCCGACTAAGGCGCAACAGCGGGCGAGCAATGCTCGCCCCTACAGTCTCTACGGAAGTTCCGACTAAAATCTAACTCATGGGAAGCGATAGCTTTACGGTTTCCGCCGCACTCTCGTAACCGGGCTGCCGCAAAAACCGTATTGGTAAAATCTCAAGGCGAATCGCCCGCCATGGCAATGGCTTGACTTTTGGGTGTTAGCTTGTTAAACTATGCGTTGCGGCATTCCGCGAAAAACAAGCAAAAAAAGACACAAAGGATGAGAAAAACGAAATGAAAGTCATAAAAGCGTATAACAGCGTGAGCCTCGTGCTGCGAATAGTTATAGGCATGGTCATCGGCTCCGCGCTTGCCCTGCTTATACCCAACGCCGCCGTGACCGCGCCCGGCATCGGCATACTCGGCGACCTGTTCGTCGGCGCACTCAAGGCGATAGCGCCGCTGCTGGTTTTTGTTCTTATAATCAGCGCCCTGGCACAGTCCAAGGAAAAGCTCGGCAAGCAGTTCGGCACGGTCATCGTGCTGTATCTGATCTCGACCTTCCTTGCCGCCGCTATTGCGGTCTGCGCCAGCTTCCTGTTCCCCGTGACCATCACTCTCACGGACGCAGTCTCCAGCGAGGCCCCCGACAGCTTCACCGCGATCTTCACGGGCCTGCTCAAGAACGTTGTTTCCAACCCCGTCGGCTCCATCGTTTCCGGTAACTACCTCGGCATCCTGTTCTGGGCGGTAGTGCTCGGCTTCGCGTTCAAGAGCGCGTCCGACACCACGAAGAAGTTCCTGTTCGACGCATCGGAGGCGGTCACCAAGGCGGTGCGCTTTGTCATTAACCTCGCGCCGTTCGGTATCCTCGGTCTCGTGTTCTCGGCAGTGTCCACGAGCGGCCTTGCCATCTTCACCGAGTACGGCAAGCTCCTGCTCATACTCGTCGGCTGCATGCTCTTCTGCGCACTCGTTATAAACCCCATCATGGTCTTTATCGTCATCCGCAAGAACCCGTTCCCGCTGGTGTTCAGATGCATAAAGGAAAGCGGCGTTACCGCGTTCTTCACGCGCTCGTCCGCTGCGAATATCCCCGTTAACATGACCCTGTGCGAGAGCCTCGGTCTTGACCGCGAGTTCTACTCCGTGTCCATTCCTCTTGGCGCCACCATCAACATGGCGGGCGCTGCCGTTACCATCACGATAATGGCGCTTGCCGCGGTGCACACCCTCGGCATACCCGTTGACCTGCCGGTCGCAATAATCCTGTCGGTCATGGCAGCCCTCGGCGCCTGCGGCGCCTCCGGCGTTGCCGGCGGCTCGCTGCTGCTCATCCCCATGGCGTGCTCGCTGTTCGGAATAAACAACGACATTGCGATGCAGGTCGTCGGCGTCGGCTTCATCATCGGCGTCATTCAGGACTCCCTCGAGACCGCCGTCAACTCCTCCTCCGACGCACTGTTCACCGCCGCCGCGGAATACAAGCAGTGGCGCAAGGAAGGCAAGGAAATCAAATTCTGATAATTCGACAAAAAAGCACAAAAACCGAGCCCTGTTTAATATGGGACTCGGTTTTTTTTAGGTCGGTTGAGACAAGAAAGCACACGCCTGAAAAGGCAGAACGCACACGAATGTCATCGTTGCGGCGGTTTGCCGGACACAGAGTATGCCTGTGCCGCCGCGCCTTGACCTCGCACACGCTCCGACTTTTCAG
>USPI01000129.1 GCA_900556535.1 uncultured Eubacteriales bacterium
GCTTTTCACGGTCAAACTTGAAAAAGCAGGCCTCCCAGCTGTTTATGAGCACCGGGCGCTCGACGTTTTTCCAAATACCTCGCACAATGTTATTGTTGACAAAGTCGTGGAAATTTGCGCTCAGGCCGTTGAAGCCGCGCTCGGAAAAGGTCATGACCGCCTCGGGCGCTTCAAAGCGCTCTCCGGGGCGCACTGTCCAGTCAAAGCAGTGCGGATTTATGCCGAGCTGGATGCGCACGAGGTCGTTATTCGACTTCTCGACGAGTCCGAAATGGTTGCCGCTGTAAACGAGGTTAAAGCCCCACGCTCTGCCGCTGTCCTCGCCGGTGAATTTTTCCGAGAGCAGAAATCCGGGGTTATGCCGGTTTGAGGATGCGCCCGTGGTTGAGGAGTTAACATACATTCCGTACTCCACCGGTCGGACGTGCCTGTGCACTTCCTTTATCCAGCCGCCGTCAAAGCTGTGCATGAGAAAGCCGCGCTCGGGCATATCGAGGCTCATGCTCATGATGCGGCGCAGGGAAACGTCGCCCTCGCAATCGTTTTTTATTACACAGCGGCGCGATATGACGTCGGATGCGGCAAACACGGTGTAATACATCGTCAGCTCGACCGCTCTGTCCCGCTCCTTCATGTGTATAACAAGCGTTTCGGCACAATCGGCGTCGTCATAGGCGCTCGGCAGGCTTTCCATAGGGACGCAGCCCTTTACTATCTCATGCCCTTCGTATAGAAAATCCGAGGAGAAGCTGCCGTCTGGCATTTTCGCCTCGATAGGCGTTTGGCGGTAGTCTCCCCTGCCCACGCCCGACCACTCAAGGCAGAGGTTATCAAGGCAATAGCAGTCGTCCGATTTATCATACATGACGCTGCTGCCGACCTGAATGTCGTGCTTTACCGACAGTGCCTCGGCATCGGACGCCGCAACACGCTCGCCGTAGTGGATATGCTCAAGGTGCTTGAATCCCGTCACACGAAATATGTAGCTCGTATTCTCCGTCGAGAGCGAGAATACGCCGCCGTTAAACTCAACGCTCACATTACCACCTCCGTTTTTGAGAAAATGATACCACAGTTTTTTCCCTGTTACAAGTCACTGTCTCGCTTTCTTGACGCGCGGCGGCGCAATATAAGCGCCTTAAAAAGCGTAATTAGATACGACGCCAAAAGTCCCAAGCCGACCGGAAGCAGTATTGCCGCTAAAATCATTCGCATTTTTATCACCTCTTTTTTTATTCTGCACGAATAAGTGCCGAAAAGCCCTTTTAAATATTGCCATTTGAGTGTTTTGATGATAAAATATATAGGATTTTTTCAAAACGAGGTACATTAAATGCTTTCAGTTAACGATCTTTCAATAAATTTCGCCGGAAACGTTCTGTTTTCGCGCGTTGACCTGCAATTTACGCCCGGCAACTGCTACGGTATAATCGGCGCAAACGGCGCGGGTAAATCCACTTTTATCAAAATCCTCTCGGGCGAGCTTGAGCCCTCCACCGGCAGCGTGACGATCGCGCCCAAAAAGCGTATGTCCGTTCTCAAGCAGAACCAGAATATGTACGACGATTACACGGTCATGGACACCGTCATCATGGGCAACCAGAGACTGTATGACTGCGGCAAGGAGAAGGACGCGATATACGACAAGCCCGATTTCGACGACGCCGACGGCATCCGCGCCGCCGAGCTTGAGGAGGAGTTTGCCGAGCTCGGCGGCTGGGAGGCAGAGTCCGACGCGAGCAGGATACTTCAGGGTCTGGGCGTTTCTCCGGATTTCCATGAGACCATGATGCGCGATATGGATCCGCGAATGAAGGTCAAGGTGCTGCTTGCGCAGGCGCTGTTCGGCTCGCCCGACATTATCCTGCTCGACGAGCCCACCAACAACCTTGACCTAGCAAGCGTGGTGTGGCTTGAGGACTTCCTCATGGACTACGAGGGCACCGTGCTCGTCGTTTCGCATGACCGCTACTTCCTCAACAACGTCTGCACGCACATAGTCGATATCGACTACGGCAAGATCAAAATGTACGTCGGCAACTACGACTTCTGGTACGAGTCCAGCCAGCTCATGCAGAAGCTCATTAAGGATCAGAACAAGAAGGCTGAGCAGAAGATTGCAGAGCTTCAGGGCTTTATTTCGCGCTTTGCGGCAAACAAGAGCAAATCCCGTCAGGCGACGAGCCGCAGGAAGCTGCTCGACAAGCTCACCGTTGAGGAGCTGCCCGCCTCCGGCCGCCGCTACCCGTGGGTCGGCTTCAAGGCAGACCGCGAGCCCGGTAAGGACAGGCTTTTCGTCACCGAGGTCAGCAAGACCGTGGACGGCGTGAAGCTTCTCAACAACGTCAGCTTCATAGTCGGCAAGGAGGATAAGATCGCCATCATCGGCAAGAACGAGCTTGCCGTCACGATGCTCTTTAAGATCCTCATGGGCGAGGAGGAGCCCGATTCGGGCTCTGTCAAATGGGGCGCCTCGACCACTCAGGCGTACTTCCCCAAGGATCACAACTCATATTTTGAAAACTGCGAGTATGACCTCATGGACTGGATGCGTCAGTTCTCCGAGGATAAGCGCGAGAGCTATCTGCGCACCTTCCTCGGCCGCATGCTCTTCTCGGGCGATGATGTGTATAAGCCCGTGAAGGTGCTTTCCGGCGGCGAAAAGGTCAGATGCATGATAAGCAAGATGATGCTCTCCGGCGCAAACGTTCTCGTGCTCGACCAGCCGACCAACCACCTCGACCTTGAAAGCATTGCCGCGCTCAACAACGGCCTTGAAGCCTTTAAGTATAACGTCATTTTCTCCAGCCACGACCATCAGCTCACCCAGACCGTCGCAAACCGCATAATCGAGATAACCGACGACGGTATAATCGACCGCATGTGCTCGTTTGACGAATACATGGATCTCACTGGCATGGAGCAGCAGACCAGATAAGAAAAAAGACACCCGCTCACGGGTGTCTTTTTAATATATAAAATTACCGAAACATCACTTATCCGTGCCGCATCTGCCGTAGATATACGCCATGCGGCGCATTTTTTCGGCAAGCTCGGGCGTAAGTGCGTGCGCGGGCAAGCGCCAGCGCCAGTTGCCGTTCGGAGTGCCGGGGGTGTTTATGCGGCTGTCCGCGCCGAGTCCGAGGTAGTCCTGCATCTGCGCGATGAAAAGTCCCGCGCGGGAGCGCATTCCGCAGCGCAGCACACCGTCGGAAAGCTTAGTCGTGCCGAGATATTCGCTCACAAATTTGAGCTCCTCCTCGCTCGCCTCGTCGAGCCACGCGCACAGCGGCGTGTTATCGTGCGTGCCGGTATAGCACACGCAGTTTTCCGCGAAGTTATGCGGGAGATAGTCGCTGAGCGTATTGGGGTCAAAGGCAAACTCGAGCACCTTCATGCCCGGCAGAGCACTTTCGGCAAGAAGCGCGTGCACCTCGGGCGTGAGCGTGCCGAGATCCTCCGCGATGAACTGCACATTGTGAAACCACGCCGTGAGCCGCCCGACAAGGTCCATTCCCGGTCCCTTGAGCCACCTGCCCTCCTTGGCGGTTTTCGCGTCGGCAGGCACCGACCAATAGCTTTCAAAAGCGCGGAAGTGGTCTATCCTGATTACGTCGTAGAGCTTTGATGCGCCGTCTATCCTGCGTATCCACCAGCCGTAGCCGTCTGCGCGCTGTGCGTCCCAATCGTAGAGAGGGTTGCCCCAGAGCTGGCCATCGGCGCTGAAATAGTCAGGCGGTACGCCCGCAACGGCGGTGGGCATATTTTTTTCGTCGAGCTCAAAAAAGCTCGGCTGCGCCCAAACGTCGGCGGAATCGAGCGCGACGTAAATCGGCATATCGCCTATGAGACCGATCCCCTTTTCGTGCGCATAGGCGCGAAGGGCGGCAAACTGAGTGTAAAAAAGATACTGGACGTACTCGAAGCGACGGATATCTTCGGTAAGCAGCGCCGTGTATTTTGCGACTGCCTCCGGCGCTCTCATGCGGATGGACTCGTCCCACTCCGTCCATGCCGCCATACCGAAATGCTCCTTGAGCGCCATGTAGAGTGCGTAGTCCGGCAGCCACGAGGCGTTTTCCGCGATAAAGCTGTCGAGCTTTTGACCGTCGCGCTCTATACCGCGTTCGGCGGCAAGCTTGAGCAGGCGGCCACGCTCGGAGCGCATTATTTCGTAGTCCACCCTGCCGCTGTCCTCGCCCCACGAGACGCTCTCGACCTCGCTTTTTGTGAGCAGCCCGTCCGCCGTGAGCATATCAAGGTCTATGAAATACTCGTTGCCGGCAAATGACGAAAAGCTCTGATACGGGGAATCCCCGCTGCCACTCGGTCCGACGGGCAGCATCTGCCACCATGACTGTCCCGCGGCGGCAAGGAAATCTATAAAATCATACGCGGCCTTTCCGAAGGTCCCGATGCCGTGCTCGGACGGAAGGGAAAACACCGGAAGAAGCACGCCGCAGCTTCGTTTAATGTTCATGCGATCACCTCACGCAGGATATTTTAGCCGCCTTGCACACAAAAATCAAGCGTGTATTTGCTGCATCGGCTGATTATAATGCGCAGCAAAAAGCTCTCGGCAGGGC
>USPI01000130.1 GCA_900556535.1 uncultured Eubacteriales bacterium
GTATTTGATCGGCGCGGCTTTGGTGTTCTGGATGCAGGCAGGCTTTGCGATGGTCGAAACGGGCTTCACGCGCGCGAAAAATGCAGGCAACATAATTATGAAAAATCTGATGGATTTCTGCATCGGAACAATAGTGTTTTCCCTGCTTGGATACTCGCTGATGATGGGGCAGGACTGCCTGCGCGGGCTTGTCGGGCTGCCCAACATGGATATGTGGTCATCCTTCAAAGCATTTATAGCCTCCCCCACAGACGGCAGTTTCACCGGCGCGTCCGTATTCGTATTCAACCTTGTTTTCTGCGCAACCGCCGCAACGATAGTTTCCGGCGCTATGGCTGAGCGCACGAAATTTTCCGCCTACTGCATATATTCGGCTGTCATCTCGCTGTTTGTCTACCCGATAGAAGCGCACTGGATATGGGGCGGCGGCTGGCTCAGTCAGCTTGGATTTCACGACTTTGCCGGCTCCTGCGCGATACACATGGTCGGCGGCATCGCGGCGCTGGTCGGCGCGATATTCCTCGGACCTCGGCTCGGTAAATATGTCCGCGACGAGAGCGGAAAGGTCATCAAGGTCAACGCCATCCCCGGCCACTCGATAACCCTCGGTGCGCTTGGCGTGTTCATTCTCTGGCTCGGCTGGTACGGCTTCAACGGCGCGGCGGCGACAAGCGCATCCGAGCTTGCGTCCATATTCCTCACGACGACTATCGCCCCCTCGGTCGCAACCGTGACAACGATGCTTTATACGTGGATAAAAAACGGTAAACCCGATGTTTCCATGTGCCTGAACGCATCTCTTGCAGGGCTTGTCGCCGTGACCGCCGGCTGTGACGCATTCGACGCACCGGGCGCGGCCATCGTCGGCATCGTTTCAGGCATACTCGTTGTCGTCGTAGTCGAATGGCTCGATATCGGGCTGCACATCGACGACCCTGTCGGCGCCGTAGGCGTACACTGCGCCAACGGCATATGGGGCACTATTGCGGTCGGTCTTCTCGCAAATCCCGCCGCCCCAGCCGGACTTGACGGCCTTCTCTACACCGGCTCCGCAAAGCTCCTGGGTATACAGTTCATCGGCTTTGTATCCGTCGCGGCATACTCGGCAGTACTGATGTGCGCTGTGTTTGCACTTATCAGGAAGTTCAACGGGCTGCGTGTAACGTCAGAAGAAGAGCTGCTCGGTCTTGACATAACGGAACACGGTCTGCCCAGTGCCTACCCCGATTTTGCTCCGTCGGTGAGCAAATACGCGGCATATGCCCCCGAAGCGGGTGTTACCGCCGTTACCGGCGACGTCCCGGCGGCCGAAGCGATACCCGTCAAGGCAGTACGCACCGTTCCGGACGGCACACCCAAGTTTACAAAGGTCGAGATAATCTGCAAAGACTCGAAGTTTGACGCGCTGAAGAGTGCTATGTCGGCGCTCGGTATTACGGGCATGACCGTGTCGCATGTACTCGGCTGCGGCATACAGGGTGGACAACCTGAATATTACCGCGGCGTCAAGCTGGAATCCAACCTGCTGCCGAAGGTGCAGGTCGATATCGTAGTCAGCAAGATTCCGGTGCGCAGCGTTATAGAAACGGCAAAGCGCGTACTATACACCGGCCATTACGGCGATGGCAAGATATTCGTTTACGATGTGGAGAACGTCGTAAAGATCCGTACCGGCGAAGAAGGCTACGACGCGCTTCAGGATGAAGAATAAATTTTTTCCGGCAGCTGCCCGCTGCCGGAATTTTTTCTTGACAAAGTGCTTGACTTGTCGTAACTGCAGGAGCTATAATGACGGCATAAGATATTGTTAAAATAATAACCGGTTTAATTCTGAAGGAGGCTATCATTATGGAACGCAAAGTCAGAGTAGTACAGTACGGAGCAGGCAAGATGAGCCGCTATCTCATGCGCTATGTGATCGAGCATGACGGTGAGCTGGTCGGCGCATTCTGCCGCAACAAGAACCATATCGGCAAGGATGTCGCCGAGATCATCGGCAACGGCTTCCCGACCGTCGGCGTCAAGGTAGAAGACTCTGCGACCGCCGACGCACGCATCGGCGAGCTCAAGCCCGACGTGTGCATTATAGCCACCCGCAGCACCGTAGCCGAGCTTGAGGACATCTTCACCATCTGCGCCAAGCACGGCGTGAACGCCATCACCACCTGCGAAGAGGCGCTCTATCCCTGGAACTCCTCCCCCGCTCTCACCGCAAAGCTTGACAAGCTCGCCAAGGAAGGCAACTGCACCCTCACAGGCGTCGGCTACTGCGACCTCTATTGGGGCACTCTGGTCACGAATCTCGCCGGCTCATCCCATAAGATCACCAAGATCGAGGGCAGCAGCTGGTATAACGTCGAGGACTACGGCGTAGCTCTGGCCGAAGGCCACGGCGCAGGTCTGACCATCGACGAGTTCAACAAGACCATCGGCTGCTATAACGAGACCCCGTCCGACAAGATGAAGGAGCTTGTCGAGAGCGGCAAATATGTCCCGTCCTACATGTGGAATCAGAACGGCTGGCTGTGCAGCAAGATGGGTCTGCACATCACCTCCCAGACGCAGAAGTGCATCCCCTGCGTTGACAAGGAGGATCTGAAGTCCGAGACTCTCGGCATGGTCGTCAAGGCGGGCGATGCGACCGGTATGCGCGCCATCGTCACCACCGAGACCGAGGAGGGCATCACCCTCGTCACCGAGTGCGTCGGCAAGATCTACAATCCCGAAGAGATCGACCGCAACGTCTGGACGCTCCACGGCGAGCCGGATACGACCTGCATCGTCAACCAGCCCGCAACCGTCGAGCTGACCTGCGCAACGCTCGTCAACCGCATCCCTCAGCTTATCGACGCGCCCGCCGGTTATGTTACGACCGACCAGTTCCCGTACAACGAGTACATGGTTCACCCGATGAACGAGTACGTCCACAGCAAATAAAGAGTAAAGCGCAAGACAACAAAAAGGCGTGACTTTAAAAGTCACGCCTTTTTAATAGCTTTAATAGCTTTTTTATTGTAAGAACTTACTCGTCCTTATCCTCGTCGTCCTCGCCGCCGATGTCGAACTCAAGCTTCTCGCCGCACTCAGGGCAAAGGATGTAGCCCTTGTCGAGCGTCTCTTCGTCGAAGCTGATCTCCTCGCCGCAGGCGGGGCAGGTCACGTCGTAGATGACGCCGTCATACTCCAGCTCCTCGTCTTCGTCGGGATCCTCGTCGGCGTCCTCATCGTAATCTTCGTCATAGTCGGCATCACACACATCGTCAGGAGTGTCCAGATCGCAGGTCAGCTCCTCCAGATAGCTCAGATCCTCGCCCATATCGTCGATGATATCGGCCAGATCAAGATTGCTTTCCTGAAGATCCTCGATCTCGTGCGCCATGTCGGACAGCAGATCATTCAGCGCCGCCCACAGCTTGCCCTCCTTGGAATCCGGCGTAACGCCGAGTCCCTCGGCCAGCCCCTTGAGGTATGCGGCTTTTTCAACAACAGTCATGTGAAAACCTCCTTTAATTGAGTTAAAACAAGGGAGACTATATAGTCTCCCCTGAATTTTGATGAATTATGCTCTGGATGCGTACTCGCCGGTACGGGTATCGACGATGATCTTCTCACCCGGCTCGATGAAGAGAGGAACCTTGATGACGGCTCCGGTCTCGAGAGTGGCGGGCTTGGTGGCGTTGGTGGCGGTGTTGCCGGCGAAGCCGGGATCGGTCTCGGTGATGGTCAGCTCGACGAACGTCGGGGGATCGACCGCGAACACCTTGCCCTTGTAGGAGCTGACGGTGCAGACCATGTTTTCCTTCACGAAGCGGAAGCTGTCGGAGAGCATGCTCTCGTCGATGGGCTCAAGCTCGTAGGTCTCGGGGTCCATGAAGTAGTAGAGGTTGCCGTCGGCATAGACCACCTTGTCCAGGAACGCGCTGGCGGCGATGCCCTCTGCGGTAAGGCTCTTGACAAAGTAGCCGTCCTTGTCTAACTTGGCAAGGAAAAGGTCGCCCACCACACCCTGAGAGTCACCATCCCACTCGGTAGAGTTCTTTGCGGTGAGTGTCTCTACGGTTCCGTCGGTCTTCTTCAGATACATCTCGGTGCGGAAGTTACCGGTAAGATAGATGCCACCATCCTCGTCGACAGCCACGCCATAGATCGACATGTTGTCCTTGGTGAATCCCTTCTTGCGCTTCTCTACCTTGCCCGCAATGAGGCGCGACCACTCCAGGCTGCCGTTCTCGGCTATCTTGAGCACCAGGTAGCGGTACTCGCCGCTGACATTGCCCATGTCCTTGATGGTGGTCACATGGCCCGTGGGGTCTACATATTCTACCAGGTTGTCATAGCCTGCCTCTGCCACCCATGCGCGGGTCTTGAGCACAGCCAGCAGTCCACCGTCCTTGGTAGAGACGATGTGCGACTTGTCGTGCGCGATGTCGCCTTTGCGCGTATAGGCGTTCCAGACGATAGATCCGGCGTTGCTCACCTTCTGCAGAAACATGTTGCCATTTTTGCTGGTGCCCGTGTAAGGACTACCCACGATGGCGGCGCCGTCGGCGCCCGTGACTTGTTC
>USPI01000131.1 GCA_900556535.1 uncultured Eubacteriales bacterium
ATTATAAAACACACGGGAGCAAATGCCAATAGCTATTTTTGCTTGCATCGGGCGCGGAAACATTATAAAATGCTGCTGAATAAACACAGGAGGTGCAGTATGTTTACGTTTAACCACTTTAATTTCAACGTGTTCGACCTTGAAAGAAGTCTTAAATTCTATGACGAGGCGCTCGGACTCAAGCCCGTGCGCGAGAAAAACGCCGCCGACGGGAGCTATAAGCTCGTTTTTCTCGGAGACGGCAGCAGCGATTTCACGCTTGAGCTGACCTGGCTGCGCGATCGGGATACCCCCTATGACCTCGGCGAGCAGGAGTTCCACCTTGCCTTCGTTGCCAAGGACATGGAAAGAGCGCACGAAAAGCACGCAAAAATGGGCTGCATATGCTTTGAAAATCCCGCGATGGGCATTTACTTCCTCGAAGACCCCGACGGCTATTGGATAGAAATAATCCCGCCGAGAAAGTGAATTGACAAATTTGGCGAAATGTCCTAATTATATTATAGAGTAAGCGTTCCGGATACCCAAAGCAGGATGTGAGGCGAAAGCGGCTGAAGTCGTGGCGGTGAAAGGAGTTTACCATGCAGGCTTTGCGCGAATGGTGTGCCGATTCATGGCAGAGAAAGGCGATAGCGGTGCTTATTAACACTGCGGCGTTTCTCGTGTCCGTTTTGGCGGCGATGCTGGCGTACACGCTGATATTCAAGGCGCCGAGCCTTGGGGAAATGGTGGGCAGACTGTGGTATACGATCGTGCCGATGATGGCGGTGCTGTCGCTCACGTTTCTGGAAACGACGCCGGGCAAAAAATCGGGAAGGCTCGGTGTAACGGTGTCGTGGATATCGGTGACGGTGCTCGTGGTGCTCATTGCGGTGAACGTTGCTCCCGGCAAATGCACGGAGCTGCAAAAGCTTATCTGGGTGGGAGCCTGCCTTGTCGCGGCGCTTATATATGCCATTCTCGATAAGCTCACGGAAATGATATTCAGGAATAATATTTAAAGCTCGGCAGCAAGCCTCAAAATTCGGAGGCTTGCTGCTTTTAGTGTATGAGTGCTTGCATATCCTTCGGATTTGCAATATAATACGCTCATATTTTACAGATTACCGAGGGAAAAAGCATGATATGCGATAATATAAGCATCGGTGAAAACGGACATCTTTATTTTGCGGGGCAGGATACCGCCGTGCTTGCGGATAATTACGGCACGCCGCTGTATCTCATCGACGAGGACAGGCTCAGACACAACTGCCGCGTCTATGCGCAGGCGTTCAGAAAGCATTTCGGCAGCGAGGCAAAGGCGCTGTATGCGAGCAAGGCAAATTCCTTTAAGCGCATTTACGAGATAATGCGCGAGGAGAACATGGGCATTGACGTCGTCTCCTGCGGCGAGATATTCACGGCCTTTTCGGCGGGCTACCCCATGGAGAATGCGTTTTTCCACGGAAATAACAAGACCGATGAGGACGTTGCCTACGCGATGGATAAGGGCGTGGGCTGCTTTGTCGCGGATAACGCGGAGGAGCTTGAGGCTATAGAGGCCGAGGCTGCGCGGCGCGGAATAACACAGCGCGTCCTGCTGCGCCTTACTCCGGGCATAGACCCGCACACCTACGAGGCGGTGTCCACGGGCAAGGTCAATTCCAAATTCGGTGTCGCCATAGAGACGGGGCAGGCCGAGGCGCTTGTGCTCAGGGCAATGAAAATGCCGCATATAGACCTTGCGGGCTTTCACTGTCACGTTGGCTCGCAGGTGTTCGCGAAGGATGTTTTCGAGCGCGCGGCGGTCATAATGCTCGGCTTTATTGCGATGATGAAGCAGAAATACGGTCTTGCAGCGCGCGAGCTTGACCTCGGCGGAGGCTACGGCGTGCGCTATGTCGAGTCCGACCCGTATCTTGACGTCGAAAAGAAAATATCCGAGGTCGCGGCGGCAATAAAGACAGAGTGTGCGCGGCTCGAGCTCGAAATGCCGGTGATCCACATGGAGCCGGGCAGGGCGATAGTCGCGGATGCGGGCATGACGCTGTACACGGTCGGCGCGTTAAAGCGCATACCGGGCTATAAAAACTACGTCAGCGTTGACGGCGGCATGACCGATAACCCGCGCTTTGCGCTCTACGGCGCGAAATACACCTGCTTTGCGGCAAACAAAATGCATGAGCGCGCCGAGCTTTGCTGCTCCTTGGTCGGGCGCTGCTGCGAAAGCGGAGATATAATCGGAGAGAATATCATGATGCCGCAGAGCATAGAGCGCGGCGATATTGTCGCAGTGTGCACCACGGGTGCGTATAACTATTCAATGGCGTCAAACTATAACCGCGTGCCGCGTCCGCCCGTAGTGATGCTCCGAGCGGGGGAGTGCAGCCTTGCGGTGCGCCGCGAGAGCCTTGAGGATATATGCCGCAACGACCTTTAAAAGAAAGAGGGGTGTCGGGTATCACACACACCGTAACGAAAGAGAATAAGAGCCTTGCCCGCATAATAAGCATCGTGCTGCTGCTTGCCGCGATAAGCTGCTTTGTCGGGTGGCTCGGACATATAACGCCGCTGTTTGCCGACGATTTTTCCTACAGCGTTTCGTTTGTTACCAAAAAGCCGATGAGCTCGCTGTCGGAGGTGCTCGCGTCGCAAAAGCTGCATTACACGACGACTAACGGAAGATCGGTCGTCCACACCCTCGCGCAGCTTTTCCTTTCGTGGGGCAAGCCCGCAGCCGACGCCGTGTACGGTCTGTTGTTTGCGAGCCTTTGCCTGATTATATGCGTCTATGCCGCGGGCAGCATTAAAAAGGTCAGAGCGTGGCACATAGCAATGGCGTTTTCGATGCTGTGGCTGCTCACACCTACCTTCGGCGGGAGCTATCTGTGGAAGATGGGCGCTGCAAACTACCTGCTCTCCCCTCAGATAATACTGCTGTTTTTCCTGCCGTACCGCATGGCAATGGCGCGGGAGGGCTGTTCCGAGCGTAAGCGCATCGGCAAGGCGGCGGGAATGCTGCTGCTGGGCGTGATAGCGGGCTGGACGAACGAAAATACGAGCCTTGCGCTCATAGCCATGATAGCCGCGGTGCTCATAGTCCGCCGCGTCATGAAGCTCAAGTCCCCGCTGTGGATGTTCGGAGGGCTTATCGGAAGCTGCATAGGCGCAGCGCTGCTGTTTTGCTCGCCCGCGCAGGCTGCCCGCCTGAGCGCTGCCGGCGGAATGGGCGGCATAGCCGATTGGATATACAGATTCTTGCGCATAAGCTATTTTGCCGTCAAGTATTTCTGGCCGCTCATGCTCATTGGTATCGCGCTGACGGTCGTTATAATAATAAAGCTCAGAAAAAAGCAGCCCCTGCGGCGCGATGCGCTTTTTGCGGGCGGAGTGTTCCTCTTCGGAACTCTGGCGGCGACTTATTCCATGGTCGGAAGCCCCTTTTTCCCGATCTGGGCGTGGAGCAGCATCCTCGCCTTCATGCTCATAACTCTCGGCTGCCTTACCGCCGCCGTCGCGCAAAAGGACGCGGTGAAGCCTTGGCTGCGCGCTGCCGTTGCGGCGCTTGCGCTTGCTGCGGTCGCCGTGAGCTTTTTCAGGGTCTATCCGGAGCTTAACAGGGTAAATGAGGAGTACACGGCGCGAGTCGAGTATATCGAGGAGCAGAAAGAGGCGGGGAACTACGACGTCGCCGTCGATGGTATACACACCGTCTGCACCTACAGCAGCTACAGCTTGTTTAACGAGCTTGCGCAGGATAATACCCAGTGGCCCAACACAGCCGTTGCAAATTACTTCGGGCTTCATTCCGTCACACTTAAATAACGGCAAAAATGCTCACACCCCCGACACGCACACCGTGCCGGGGGCATTTTTATATCTCCGATATTTCCGTCACGGAGACCTCAAAGGCGGTTTTTTCGACCGCCTCGCCGCCTATGAGCTTTATGTAGCTGCGGCTCTGTATCCTGCCCTCGAGCGTAACGCAGGTGCCCGTGTCCCAATACGACGCCTCGCGCGCCTTGAGTCCCCATGTGATGCAGGGCAGATAGTCCGAGCGCCCGTATTTGCGGTTGACGGCGAGCATGAGGTCGCAGATATCCCGCCCCATCGGCGTCACGCGCAGATTGGGCGGCTTGCACAGCGTGCCTGTGAGCCGAATGATATTCTCATCCTCACCCGAGCAGGGGCACAGCTCCTTTGCGAATACCGTTATGACGAGCTTGGCGCCCTCGCCGCTTTTGTTGTTGAACGATCTCAATTCGCCCGTAACGCGCAGCTTTTGAAGCTCCGAGGCGTCAATGGCGTCCAAAAGCTCCCTGCGCGCAATTACGTTTATCGTGTCCGCCGCGCCCGAAAGCCGCCTTACCGTGAGCGCAAAGGTGTAGAAGGTCTCGCCGCGCGAAACGTGCGAAACAGCCGGAGCCGACGTTATGACTCCCGTGAGCTGAGCGAGGTTTGTTACAGTGTTTTCATCCATATGTCTGTTCCGGTCCTTAATCAAAAATGGTTTTTGTTAAGTATATTAGGTACAAACGCTTGAATA
>USPI01000132.1 GCA_900556535.1 uncultured Eubacteriales bacterium
CGTTTTCCATCGTTATGCCGCCTCCCAACGTCACGGGACAGCTCCATATGGGTCACGCGCTCGACTCGACTCTTCAGGACATTCTCACGCGCTATAAGCGTATGCAGGGCTACGCCGCCCTTTGGCTTCCCGGCACAGATCACGCGGGCATTGCCACGCAGATAAAGGTCGAGGAGGAGCTGCGCACCAAGGAGGGCGTTACCCGCTATGACCTCGGCCGCGAAAAGTTCCTCGACAGAGTGTGGGATTGGAAAAATAAATACGGCGACCGCATCGTTGAGCAGCAGAAGGTGCTCGGCGCGTCCTGCGATTGGGACAGAAGTGCGTTCACCATGGATGAGCAGCGCGCCAAGAGCGTCCGCGAGACCTTCTGCGAGCTGTACGAAAAGGGACTTATCTATAAGGGCAACCGCATCATAAACTGGTGCCCCAAGTGCCGCACCGCGCTTTCCGATGCCGAGGTCGAGTACAAGGACGTGCCCGGCTCGTTCTGGCACATAAGATACCCCATCGAGGGCTCGGACGAGGAGTTTATCATTGCGACCACCCGTCCCGAGACCATGCTCGGCGACTCCGGCGTTGCCGTGCACCCCGACGATGAGCGCTATAAGCACCTTGTCGGCAAAAACGCGATCCTGCCCCTCGTCGGCAGAAAGCTGCCCATCGTAGCGGACGACTATGTTGAGCTCGGCTTCGGCACCGGCGCCGTTAAAATGACCCCCTGCCATGACCCGAACGACTACGAGGTCGGACTTCGCCATAACCTTGAGCAGATACTCTGCATCGACGAGGACGCAAAGATAATAAACGGCGGCAAATATAACGGTATGGATCGCTACGAGGCGCGCAAGGCGATCGTTGCCGATCTTGAGGAGCAGGGCTATCTCGTCAAGGTCGAGCCGTATAATCACAATGTAGGCTGCTGCTACCGCTGCGGCACCGTCGTTGAGCCGCTCACGAGCCCGCAGTGGTTCGTGAAGATGCAGCCTCTTGCCAAGGCGGCGATCGACGTCGTCAAGGACGGCAGGATAAAATTCGTTCCCGAGCGCTTCACCAAGATATATATGAACTGGATGGAGAACGTGCACGACTGGTGCATCTCCCGCCAGCTCTGGTGGGGTCATCGTATTCCCGCGTGGTACTGCGATGACTGCGGCAAGATAACCGTATCGTGCACGGACCCCTGCGAGTGCGAGCACTGCCATAGCAAGAACATCCATCAGGAGGAGGACGTTCTCGACACGTGGTTCTCCTCGGCGCTCTGGCCGTTCTCTACCCTCGGCTGGCCCGACAAGACTCCGGAGCTTGACTATTGGTACCCGACCTCCGTCATGGTCACGGGCTATGACATCATTTTCTTCTGGGTCGCGAGAATGATATTCTCCGGTATGGAGCAGATGAAAGAGGAGCCGTTCAAGACCGTTTTCATTCACGGCCTCGTGCGCGACAGTCAGGGCAGAAAAATGTCCAAGAGCCTCGGCAACGGCATCGATCCCCTTGAGATGGCGGAAAAGTACGGCGCCGACGCACTGAGATTTAATCTCATAACCGGCAACAGCCCCGGAAACGATATGCGCTTTTATGTTGAAAAGTGCGAGGCAATGCGCAACTTCTGCAACAAGATATGGAACGCATCGCGCTTTGTCATGATGAACCTCACCGTTGAGGATAACCGTCTGCCCGAAAAGCTTGAGACCGAGGATAAGTGGATACTCTCCAAGCTCGACCGCGTTATAAAGGAAGTCTGCGACAATATGGACAGCTTCGAGCTGGGCGTTGCCGCGGGCAAGATATACGACTTTATCTGGGACGATTACTGTGACTGGTATATTGAGCTCACGAAGCCGCGCCTTAACGGCGATGACGATGCGGCAAAGGAAGGCGCACAGCGTGTGCTGCTGTATGTCCTCGTTGAGATACTCAAGCTCCTGCACCCGTTCATGCCGTTTATTACGGAGGAGATCTGGCAGGCTCTGCCGCACGAGGGAAATGCGCTCATGATGCAGTCCTACCCCGAGTATGATGCACAGCTCAACTTCCCCGAGGACGAGGCAAACTTCGGCATGGTCATGGACGCCATCAAGGCAGTTCGTGCCCGCAGAGCGGAGATGAACGTGCCGCCCTCCAGAAAGAGCCATCTCATCATAGTAACGGACAAGGCGAAGGCCTTCACCGACGGCGAGAAATTCATCTGCAAGCTGGCCTATGCCTCCGCGGTCGAGGTCAGAGCCGAGCTGCCCGAGGCGGTTGACGGCATGGTCTCCGTCATCACTGACAACGCGAGAATGTTCATGCCCATGGCAGAGCTCGTCGATCTCGAAAAGGAGCGCGCCCGCATGGAGAAGGAGCTTGCAAACGCAAGAAAGCAGCTTGACGGTCAGATAGCAAAGCTGGCAAACGAGAACTTCGTCTCCCGCGCACCCGAAAAGGTCGTCAATGCCGAGCGCGAAAAGAAAGCAAAGCTCGAGGCGCTTATTGAAAATCTTGAGGACAGCCTGAAAAATCTCGGATAAGTCCGACGGCTTTTTGCAAAATACGCATATATGATTGGTTAAACTGATGCTATGCAGTGCATGGCATCAGTTTTTCGTATATTTACAGCATTGGAGTGAAGAAAATGAACATCAAGGCGGATTATTCCGACGGCCGTCTTACCGTGAGCCTTGGCGGTGAGCTTGACCACCACGGCGCAAAGGCTGCGGTGGACGCGATAAGCGAGGCTCTTGACAAGTATCTGCCGCGCGACCTCGTGCTCGATCTGGGCGAGCTCGGCTTTATGGATTCCTCCGGCATTGCCGTTATCGTGCGCAGCTATAAAAAGGTGCGCGGAGCGGGCGGGAGAATGTATATCGAGGATACGCAGCCGCAGCCGTTAAAGGTACTCGATGCGTCCGGTATAGACCGCATGATACCCATAACGGCGAAAAGGGAGGTCACGACATGAGAGTTTCAAATTACATAAAGCTGGAGTTTCCGAGCAACAGCGCCAACGAGAGCTTTGCGCGCGCAGCGGCGGCTGGCTTTGCCGCGCAGCTTGACCCCACTCTCGATGAGCTCGGCGATATAAAAACCGCCGTCAGCGAGGCTGTAACCAATTGCATCGTCCATGCCTATCCCGATAGCATCGGAAAGATCACCATGCGCCTGCGAATAGTTGACGGCGAAAGGCTTGAGATAACGATCCGCGACAAGGGGCGCGGGATCGACGACCTTGAAAAAGCGATGCAGCCTATGTATACGACCGGCGGGGAGGAGCGCAGCGGCATGGGCTTTACGATAATGGCGAGCTTCATGGACAAGCTCAGCGTCAAAAGCTCGCCCGGCAAGGGCACCGCGGTCACGATGCAGCGCACTATACGCCGCAGAAGAAGCATGAGATGACCGATTGTATGCTAAGTGACCTTCGCCTTGCGAAGTCCGGCGACAGGGAGGCGGCGGAGCGGCTCGTGGAGGAAAACGCGGGGCTCATTTGGAGCATAGCGCGCCGCTTTTTCGGCAGAGGTGCGGAGCCGGAGGATCTGTATCAGCTCGGCTGCCTCGGCTTTTTAAAGGCAATTGACGGCTTTGACCTCAGCTTCGGGACGCAGTTTTCGACGTATGCCGTGCCGAAAATATCGGGAGAGATACGCAGATTTCTGCGCGATGACGGCATGATAAAGGTCAGCCGCAGCATAAAGGAGCGCTCGAACCATATCCGCACGGCGCGCACCGCGCTTGAGCAAAGGCTCGGACGCGAGCCCTGCATATCCGAGCTTGCGGAAGAAGTTGGGCTCACGCCGGAGGAAATAGCCTTTGCCGAAACCGCCGTCGGTCCTGCCGAGAGCCTTCAGCGCGAGACGGGAGATGAGGGCTTCACGCTTGAGTGCGTTTTGACCGATTCCTTCGGCGAGGAGCGCATGATAGAGCATATTTCGCTGCGCTGCGCGATCGAAAAGCTGCCCGAAAAGGAGCGCAAGACCCTGTACCTGCGCTACTACCACGGCATGACGCAGGAGAAGACCGCCCGCGTCATGAACGTTTCGCAGGTGCAGATATCGCGCCTTGAGCGTCGCGCGGTGGATGCGCTGCGCGCTATGCTGGAATGAACTGAATAGGAAGATGCATGAGCGCCCGGTATTTACCGGGCGCTCAGCTTGTCATATCTGAAAAAGCTTGACAATCGTAAAAATAACCGCTATAATAGTATTTACAAATACTATTATAGCGAGGGCATTCAAATGACCGATGTGAAAAAGGTGTGGGAATCGTGGGGGCAGGCGTCAGCACTGTATACGGAATGGGCCGCCGCGAGGAATATAAATCCGTACCGGCTCTTTGTCCTGTACGCGATAGACGGGGATGAAGCGCTCACACAGCGCACGATCGCAGATTTCACCGGGCTTTCAAAGCAGACAGTGAACACGGTCATACGCGCCCTGCGGGATGAGGGTTACGTCACGCTTTCCGCGGGAAGCGCGGACCGCAGGGAAAAGCACGTGCGCCTGACGCATGAAGGGGCCGCCTATGCCAAG
>USPI01000133.1 GCA_900556535.1 uncultured Eubacteriales bacterium
GGCGGCATAACTATCGAAAACGGCTTTTTGTCAGGGTCTATGACGCCCTTAAAGCAGCCCTGCGACTGCCACATATCATATATTCTTTTTTCAACCGTCCCCGGGTCATACACCTTCGGCAATTCTTTCATATTTTTACCCTCCTGAAGTAATAAAAAAACTGCGTCCCGAAAAAATCAGGACGCAGTAATACGCGGTACCACCTGAATTCCGCGCGATGCGCGGCTCTCAACGCTCTGTAACGGGAGCACCCGTCCGGCCTACTGCATTTTTCGGCTCGGCGCTCGGGACCGACCTTCGGCGGTTTGCTTTGGGAACTTTCACCGACCGTTCCCTCTCTGAAAAGCATGAGCCGCTTACTCCTGTCCGTCATTGCCTTTATAAATCATATTATATGCACATTTTTCCGCAAAAGTCAAGGCGGAGATCACTCGCCGCGCTCGTTGCCCCAGAAAAACAGGGCAACAGTGCCGGGTCCGGTATGGCTGCCGATGGTCGTGCCGACATAGTTAATATCGACCTTGCCGTTGAGCTTGGTGAAGCGCTCCTCGATAAGAGCGGCGACTTCCTTTGCGTCCTCGACGCAGCCCGACTGTGAAATGTAGCACTTACCGGAATAGTCAAGACCGTCGTTTGCGCACTGCTCCATGCGCTCGACGATGGTTTTGATGACCTTTTTCTTCGTGCGGATCTTTTCCCTGGGAATAAGGCGGCCGAGGTTATCCATATTGAGAAGCGGGCAGATGTTCAGCATCGTGCCAAAGAAGCCTGCCGCCTTGGAGATCCTGCCGCCCTTGACGTAGAAGCTCAGGTCGGTGGAGAAGAACCAGTGGTGCAGATGCAGCTTATTCTCCTCGAGCCAATCGCGTGCCTCGTCAATGGTCAGACCCTCATCGCGCTTGTCGGCAAGGGTATCCATAAGAAGACCGTAGCCGGAGGATGCGCCGAGAGAATCGACTATGTAGATCTTGCGCTCGGGGTACTCTGCGGAGAGAATTTCCGCGGCGCTGCGGGCGGAGTTTATCGTGCCGGAGATGCCGCTGGAGAGAGTGACATGGAGAATGTCCTTGCCTTCCTTGAGGAAGGGGGTGAAGAAATCGACGTATTCCGCGACGTTGACCTGGCTCGTCTTGGTCTCCGCGCCCTCGGCCATCTTCTTGTAAAACTCCTCAAAGGGAATGCTCTGTCCGAGGTCATCCATGTAGTCGACTCCGTCGAGCATATAGTGGAAGCACACATATTTAATATCACGCGCTTCAAAATGTTTCTTCGTAAGGTCTGCCGTCGAGCAGCAGCTGATTATATAGTCAGACATAATTTCCTCCTGTAAAAGAAATTGCACCCGTATATAACGGATAACTCATTATATACGAGCGCAATTTGAAATGCAACAAAATTTTAAATTAACGCGGCCTGTCAGCCGAACATACGCACGAGCTCCTCGCTGCTTGTAACGCCGACATTTTTGCTTATCTGCTTGCCGTCTTTAAACGCGATGAGAGTCGGGATGCTCATGACGCCGAAGCGCTGAGCTATCGCGGGGACCTCGTCAACGTCGAGCTTGCAGACCTTGACGCGGCCCGCCATCTGCTTGTCGAAATCCTCGAGTATGGGAGCCTGCATACGGCAGGGTCCGCACCATGTTGCCCAGAAATCGACCAGCACGAGGCCGGAAGAAATGACGGAATCGAAATTGTCCTTCGTAAGATGCATAACTGACATTTTTTATATCTCCTTTTCGATGTTATTTATATATTCACAGGCTGCGAGCGCGGCGACATTGCCCTCTCCCACCGCCTTTGCAAGCTGATACGGCGCTCCGGTGCAGTCTCCCGCGGCAAACACGCCCTTGACATTAGTTTTGCCGCTGCGGTCGGCTTTTATAACCGCGCGCTCGCTCTCAAGTCCGGGCACGAGGCTCTCAGGCGAGAGTGTATCCTTCAAAATAAAGATACAGTCGGTTTTATACTCCCTGCCGTCGGCCACAAGCGTGTCCGCCTTCATGCCGCCCTTAATGTCGAATTTTTCTTTGCCCGAAAACTCTATGACCTCGCAGCCTATGCCGCGCAGAAAGCTCTTGTCGTGCTCGGCCTCCGCGCTGTCGCCTATTACGGCAACCGTCTTGCCGCGATAGAGCATACCGTCACAGGTCGCGCAGTAGCTCACGCCTCTGCCGAGAAACTCCGTTTCGCCTTGGCAAACGGGCTTTCGGCTGATTCCCGCCGCAACGATAACGGCGCCGGCTTCGTAAAAGTCGTTTCCGACCGCGACGCCTACGGTCTTACCGATGGGCATGACGCTCAGCGCCCTGCCGTATATGACCTGCGCCCCGCTGTGCTCAAGCTGCGAAAACATGGCGTTAACGATGTCTTTTCCGCTGCCGGATATGCCGGGGTAATTGGTAACGCTCTCGGCAAGATACAGCTTGCTGCTCTCGGGCGGATTTGTTATGACGCCGACCGTTTTGCCGCGATTTATCGCAGTGAGCGCCGCCGATATGCCGGCAGGCCCGCCGCCTATTATGAGAATATCAAATTTATTGTCCATTTTTATCACCTGAGCGTATTTTAGCACAGTATCGCATTTATCTCAACCGCATATGCCACAGCTTGCGAAAAATATAAAATTTTCCCGCACTTAATGCACATAAGTGCCCGAATTTAATTTTAATATTGTAATTGCGGCGAATATCGTTTATAATTTTACTACCCATTCAAACAGGAGTATGAGCCATGGAAGAGATAAGCAAAAACTTTATTGAAAACTTTATTGACGAAGACCTTGCAAAGGGCGGCCGCTGCGAGGGTATGCAAGTGCACACCCGCTTCCCGCCCGAGCCTAACGGCTATCTGCACATAGGTCACTGCAAGGCTCTTATCATAGATTTCGGCACCGCCGAGAAATACGGCGGCATCTGCAATCTGCGTATGGACGACACCAACCCCGCCAAGGAGGACACCGAGTACGTCGACGCCATTCAGGAGGACATCCACTGGCTCGGCTTTGACTGGGGCGACCGCTTCTTCTACGGCTCGGATTATTTTGAAAAGACCTATGAATTTGCCGTTGAGCTTATTAAAAAGGGTCTTGCCTACGTCTGCGAGCTCACGCCCGAGCAGTTTAAGGAGTATCGCGGCGATACCTCCAAGCCCGCAATAAGTCCCTACCGCGACAGACCCATTGAGGAAAGCCTCGCGCTGTTCGAGCGCATGAAAAACGGCGAGTTCCCCGAGGGCTCGTACACTCTGCGCGCAAAAATCGACCTCGCCTCCGGCAACTTCAATATGCGCGACCCCGTGCTCTACCGTATTCGCTACATCGAGCATCACCGTCAGGGCACGAAGTGGTGCATCTTCCCCATGTATGACTTCGCCCACCCCATTCAGGACGCGCTTGAGGGCATCACCCATTCGCTGTGCTCGCTTGAATACGAGGATCACCGCCCGCTTTACGACTGGGTCATCAACAACGTTTCCGTTCCCTCCAAGCCCAGACAGATTGAGTTTGCCCGCCTCGGCATAAACTATACCGTGCTCAGCAAGCGCAAGCTCAGAAGGCTCGTCGAGGAGGGCAGAGTTTCCGGCTGGGACGATCCGCGTATGCCGACGCTGTGCGGTCTGCGCCGCCGCGGTTACACCCCCGCGTCCATCCGCAATTTCTGCGAGAGAATAGGCGTTGCAAAGGTTCCGAGCACCGTCGAGTTCCCCTTCCTTGAGCATTGCCTGCGCGAGGATCTTAACGAGCACGCACAGCGCGCTATGGCGGTTCTGCGCCCCGTAAAGCTCACGATAACCAACTACCCCGAGGGTCAGAGTGAGGAGCTTGAGGTTGAGAATAACCCCAACGATCCCGAGGCCGGCACGAGAAAAATAAGCTTCTCGCGCAATCTGTGGATCGAGAGCGATGACTTCCTTGAGACTCCCGTTCCCAAGTATAAGCGCCTTTATCCCGCAGGTCCCGAGTGCCGCCTCAAGGGTGCGTATCTCATAACCTGCACGGGCTGCGTCAAGGACGAAAACGGCAACGTCGTCGAGGTCCTTGCCACCTACGATCCCGACAGCCGCGGCGGAGATCCTGCCGACGGCCGCAAGGTCAAGGGCGCGACTATCCACTGGGTCGATGCAAATAATTGCGCCGACGCCGAGGTCAGACTGTACAGTAACCTCTTCTCCGATCCCGATCCGGACGCGGCGGACAAGGATTACCTCAGCTGCCTCAACCCCGACTCGCTCGAGGTGCTCACCGGCTGCAAGCTCGAAAAAATGCTCGGCAGCGCAGTCGCTCCGGCGCAGTTCCAGTTCCTGCGCATGGGCTACTTCTGCGTAGACAGCAAGGACTCCACGCCGGAGCATCTTGTGTTTAACCGCGCGGTCGCGCTCAAGGACAGCTTCAAGAAATAAACAAGGCAAAAAAAAGGAGACGACATGGATTATAAGGCAGCAGTTATTACCGTCAGCGACAGATGCTCGGCGGGCACAAGAGTAGATAAAAGCGGCCCCGCCATCGT
>USPI01000134.1 GCA_900556535.1 uncultured Eubacteriales bacterium
ATTTGCCGCGGTTTTACGGTTTATTCACTTTCAGTTTACTCTTGTTACCATGGAATCTGCAAGGTTGCAAAGAAAATCGGTGTCATTAAATACCTTTTTCAGCTCGCTTTTCGCCGTTTCGGTGAGCTTTTCGACCATTTCCATGCACTTTTCCTCGCCCAGCAGCGCCATATAGGTGTTTTTATGCTCGTCTGCATCGGAGCCTATGGGCTTGCCGAGCTGCTCGCTCGTGCTTATAACGTCGAGAATATCGTCGCGTATCTGGAATGCGGCACCTATCGCGGCGCCGTAAGCCGCAGCGGCGTTGAGCATTTCTTCGCTGCCGCCTGCCGCCGCAACGCCCATGCAGCACGCACCTATTAAGAGAGCGCCGGTCTTGCGGGAGTTAATCTCGTTAAGGTCAGCCTCGCTGAGCTGCTTATTCTCCCCTATCATGTCGAGGTACTGCCCCGCGCACATTCCGTCACAGCCGACGGCGTCGGCAAGGATACGCACACAATCGGCCTTTGCCTGAGCACAAAGCTCGGAGCGCGCGATCGTACCGAAGGCTTCCGCCTGCAAAGCGTCTCCTGCAAGGGTCGCGGTGCATTCGCCGTAAACGACGTGGTTAGTGGGCTTGCCGCGGCGCAGCTCGTCGTTATCCATACACGGCAGATCGTCATGGATAAGGCTGTAGGTGTGCAGCATCTCGATCGCGCAGGCAACGGGGAGCGCTTTTTCGGTATCTCCGCCGGAAATGCGGCAAAATTCCAAAACGAGGGTCGGTCTGATGCGCTTGCCGCCGGCAGTAAGACTGTAATGCATGGACTCGAGCAGTCCGTCATACGGAAGACCTGCGGGAGTAAAAAGCTTCCCGAGCCTCTCGTCTATGAGATTTTTATATTCCTTAGCCGTCATCTTTTATTCCTCAAACGGGAGCTCTTCCGGCTCGCCGTCCTGACCTTTTCTGAGCTTAACGACCTTCTGCTCCGCTTCGTTAAGGAGCTTGTCGCAATTGCCGATGAGCTCGGTGCCCTCCTCGAAGAGCTTGAGCGACTCGCTCAAGGGCGCATCGCCCTTTCAAGCAGCTTCACTATTTCGTCAAGTCTTTTTATAGACGCTTCAAAGCTCATATCTTTATTATCCATGTGAAAATGCCTCGCTTTCTTCTACAGTGCATTTTATCGTTCCGTCGCTGACGCTGAGGCTGAGCACATCACCGCCGGCGACGTCTCCGACGCTTTTTACGAGTTTTCCCTCGGCATCGGATGCTATGGCATAGCCGCGCGAGAGGACCTTGAGCGGGCTCATGGCGTCAAGCGCGGACGCCAGCGCCACAAATTTGTGCCTGTTTGCGGAGCACAGCTTTTCCGCTGCGGCAACGAGCCTGTCCTGAACGTGGTCAAGCTCCGAGCGTTTGGTGTCAACATACGCCATCGGATCTCTGAGCACACGGCGGCCCTTGAAATCATCAAGACGCGTGCTGAGACGGGTTATACTCTTGCGCATTGCCTGCGTCTGGCGAATGCTCATGTTGGCAAGCAGCTCTCTTATATCCGCCTCGTCGGGTACGGCGATTTCTGCCGCGTTTGACGGCGTTGACGCTCTGACGTCGGCGACATAGTCCGATATCGTGACGTCAGGCTCGTGACCAACGGCGGAAATAACGGGCAGCTCGGACTCATATATCGCCCTTGCAACGCGCTCATCGTTAAATGCCCACAGATCCTCGATTGAGCCGCCTCCGCGGCCGGTTATTATGAGGTCGGCGACATTATGGTGGTTTGCATAGCGGATCGCTCCGACTATCTCGGGCGGCGCTTCAACACCCTGCACCCTGACAGGAAGCAGCATAACCTTTGTCATAGGCCAGCGGCGGCCGAGTATTCTTATCATGTCGTGAACCGCAGCGCCGGCAGACGAGGTTATGATCGCTATCTTCTTCGGGTACTGCGGGAGCGGCTTTTTGTGGCGCGGGTCAAACAGTCCCTCCGCCGCGAGCTTTGCCTTGAGCTGCTCGTAGGCTATTTGCAGATCGCCGGTCCCCTCGGGAATGAGGTCGGAGCAGTAAAGCTGATACGCACCGTCGCGCGGGAATACCGAAATACGACCAAAAGCAGTTACACCCATTCCGCTTTCGGGGCGAAAGCGCAGCTTGGATGCACTGCTTTTAAACATGACACATCGCAGACTGCTCTCCGCATCCTTCAGAGTGAAATAGTGATGTCCCGACGGATATATCTTGTAGTTAGATAATTCGCCGCGCACACATACTCTGTTAAGGAGAGGTTCGCCGTCCACGAGTGATTTTATTATTTGATTAAGCTCCGATACGGTGATGCTTTCGCTCATTGCACCGTCTCCGCTTCGGCAGACGACGCCTCAACGGGCTCCTCGGGAAATTCGCCGCGCATGAAGCCGCCGAGAACACCGTTAATAAACGCAACGGTCTCCGGCTCATCATAGCCCTTTGCCATTTCCACAGCCTCGTTTATCGCGGCTGCCGCCGGGATATCGTCCATGTACTTTATCTCGCACACCGCACAGCGCAGGATAGCCATTGCGGTTTTGGATATTCTTGTGGTTTTCCAGCCCTGTGCGTATTTTTCGATATACTTTTCGATCTGGATGCGATAATCATCCATGGTGCTGACAAGGCGCTTTATATACTCCTGCTGCTTTTTCTCGGGATACTCCGCGAAAAGCTCGCTTTCTTCGGCAAGCGTTTCGTAATATTCCTTATCAAAAAAGTCGTTGAGCAGCTCATCAACCGGCTTCTCGCTCGCGTTTGCGCAAAAGCCGAGCTGCACCGCTATCTCTCTTGCGGCAGTTCTCTTCATATTCCCTACCCCGTGCCTTACTTTTCGAATGCCACGCCGGAAACGTGAACGTTGATTTCCGCCTTCTCAATGCCTGTGACGGCCTGAACGACCTCGCACACGGAGGTCTGCACCTCGCGGGCGATGTTAACGATATTGCAGCCGTAGCGAACGAGAATAACAACGTCGACCTTAACGGTATCGTCTATTATCTGAACGGTGATGCCCTTGGACATGGACTTTATGCCGATAAGCTCCGCGAGCTCGCCCGTCGTGGAATTGGAAATCGCCGCGACGCCCTCGACCTCGGTGACAGCCGTGCGTACCATTGCGGAGATGACTTCTTCGGATATATTTATGCTGCCGTTTTCGTCCTTGCAGCTGATGTAATTTTCACTCATTATATGGCCTCCATTTTGACTGCGCCCATGGGCACATAAATTCTGTCATAGTATTGTACCACAACGAAACAAAAAAATAAAGCAAAAAAGACGGGAAAACCCGTCTTTTTTACGATGGCACCGCTATCACATTGAGTTGAGCGGCGGTATATGAGGTCTCCGAGGTCACCGTTTCGGTTATTCTTGCGACCGCTGCCTCGCTCAATCCGTCCTTCGGAGCGGGCACCGCAACGGTTATGGAGTCCTCGCTCATATACACCACGCAGTCGGCAAAGTCCTTGGCCAGAAGCTTATTTTCAAGCTGCGACTCCTTCATGGAGTAGTTTGCCATGGCGGATATGGCGTTCATCGCCGAATCTATCGTCTCCTGCGAGGCGGAGTCTGACGATACTGCGTCCTCAAGCATTTTCATCGCCTCGTCGCGTGAGACCTGACGGCTCAGCCTTGCCTCGGCAAAATAGCCGGAGGAGCTTTTTGTGTTTGCCGCCTCGTAAGCCTCGTTTGCGGCCTTCATTGCCGCGTCCTCTGCCTTGACCATTGCCGGATCCGCAAAGCCCCATTTGTTGTTATACGACCAGTTGAGGTAAACCGCTGCGCATACAAGCAGCAGCACCGCCGCAATAGTTACGTTTCGTTTGAGATGCTTCATATTACCCTCCTATATTCGCCGCAGTTTTTAAAATCTGTATCCTGTCGCTTGTTAAGCCCGTAAACGCTTCGGCAGCCTTGGTAACGGCAAATCGGGTGACTGGGTCATCGGCGCCCGTGCAGACGATGACGGCTCCGTTTTCGGACAGCAAAACCGTCACACTGCCCACGCCCTCGCATTTATTAAGCACGGCCTCAAGGCGCTGTTCGTCACTGTGCGCATCGGATGCCGCTGTTTTTCCCGCTCCGATGGGCATAAGCATTATCGCAAGCCCGAGCACCAGCGCAAGCAAGGGGTATTTGAATTTTCTTATCTGCTGCTTCAGTTTTTCACTCAACTTGCATCACCGTTCCATATCTGCCGCTCACAGCTTATGCCGAGTGTAGCCTCAATAACATCGCTTAACCGCGCCTGCGTGCTCTGAGGGACATCGGCGCATATTTGTGCCTCATACGGGTACCAATACCCTTTGTCGCTCCATCGTGCGAGCACGCTAACCTCGGAAAGCTCAACGCCCTGCTCGGCGGCTTTGTCCAATATATATGCTTCGCACCGCTCCTGTATGATAGCTCTGTTCAAATT
>USPI01000135.1 GCA_900556535.1 uncultured Eubacteriales bacterium
GAGCCATGACCTCCCCGAGCGGAGTGCCGCTCATGTCACCGGTGTTTATCATATTCATAAACGGCAGATCAAGACCGGGGAAAAGTGTTCCCCTGCGCAGAGCCTCGGCGCTGTTATACGCAGGCTTTGCCGAGCTCTGCATCGGAACATATGCCATCGCAAGCGGTGCGCTCTCAGGCAGGCTGCCGTTTTTATAACTGCTAATTTCGTCCATTGGTGCAGTCCTCCTTTACGCTCTCATTATATGAAAGGGGCTGCACAGGCGTTAAAAGAATATCCCCGAACCGATCGGTTCGGGGATAAGTTTATTTTATCATCTCGTTAAACTGCTCTTCGTTTATGACGGTGATGCCGAGGTCGTTGGCTTTTTTTAGCTTGCTGCCGGCATTTTCGCCAGCAAGAACATAGGCGGTTTTCTTGGAAACAGAGCCCGAAGCCTTGCCTCCGAAGCTCTCGATTATAGCTGCCGCCTCATCTCGCTTATAGCCGCTCAATTCGCCCGTCAGAACGAACGTCATTCCGGCAAAGCGCGTATCCTTAACGGCCTCGGTGCTTTCAAACGAAACGCCCGCCTCGCGCAGGAGCTTTATCTGATGCTGAGACTGCGGGAGCGAAAACCACTCGGTTATGAAGTCTGCCGTTATCTCGCCGATATCGGGAACGTTTGTCAGCTCCTCCTTGGAAGCCGCCATGAGCTTATCGAGCGTGCCGAAGTGCGCGGCAAGCGTTTTTGCGGCCTTTTGCCCCACCTGACGGATGCCGAAAGCGCACAGAAGTCGGGAAAGACCTGCGCTCTTGCTTTTTTCAATGGCGTTAATAAGATTCACCGCCGACTTCTGCCCCATTCTGTCGAGAACGGCAACAGACTGAGCATCAAGTGAGTAGAGCTCTGCGGGGCTGCTCACGAGCCCGCTCGCTATCAGCGACTGACAGACCGAAATGCCGAGACCTTCGATGTCCATCGCCTCGCGCGAAGCAAAATGCGCAAGATTGCGAAGGCGCTGCGCGGGACATTCGGGGCTTGTGCATCTGAGTGCAACGCCGTCGGGATCACGCATGACAGGTGCGCCGCATTCGGGGCAAAATTCAGGCATTTTGTACGCGACCGCATCCGGAGGGCGCTTAGCCTTATTTACCGACAGCACCTCGGGGATTATCTCGCCCGCCTTTTGAACGAGTACGGTGTCGCCTATACGGATATCGAGGCGGTCAATATTATCCTGATTATGCAAGGTCGCATTGCTGACCGTCGTACCCGCAAGGCGCACGGGTTCAATAACTGCCTTTGGGGTCAGAACGCCTGTGCGGCCTACCTGAACGACAATGTCTATCACCCTGCTCTCCTTCTTCTCGGGAGGGTATTTATACGCAACTGCCCAACGCGGGAATTTAGCCGTGCTGCCAAGCTCACTGCGCTGCTTGAGGGAGTTGATTTTAATGACTGCGCCGTCTATGTCATAGGCAAAATCGCCGCGCGACTGCCCTATCTCGTCAATGCGCCCACAACACTCGCTTATGCTTGAGCACAGCTTATATGGGACGACCGGAAAACCCATGCTCTTCATTGCATCGAGCGTTTCGGAGTGTGTTGTGTAGGACTCACCATCGGAATACTGCATATTAAAGCAGACGATATCGAGCTTTCTTGACGCCGCTACCTTGGGGTCAAGTTGGCGTATCGAGCCCGCCGCCGCGTTTCTCGGATTTGCAAGCAGCGTCTCGCCTTTTATTTCTCTTTCTGCGTTAAGCTCGTTAAAAACGGCTTTTGACATATACACCTCGCCGCGAACTATAAGATGCTCCGGCGCATTTATAAGATGCATCGGCAGACTGCGCACGGTGCGGAGGTTTTCCGTAACATCCTCGCCCACGAGCCCGTCGCCGCGTGTGGCGCCGCGGACAAAATATCCGTTTTCGTATTCAAGAGACATGGAAAGACCGTCGATTTTCGGCTCAACGCAGAATACGCGGTTTGAGCCGAGCGCCTGATCCATACGCTCGCCGAATGCCGCAAGCTCGTCAAAGGAAAACACGTCGCTCAGACTTTCAAGTGGCACCTGATGCTGCACGGGCGTGAACTGAGAAAGCGCCTTTCCGCCGACTCTCTGCGTCGGCGAGGTCGGCGTTACAAGCTCAGGGTGCTCTTCCTCGAGCTTTATGAGCCGAACCATGAGCATATCATAGTCATAATCGGAGATAACAGGCGCGTCATCGACGTAATATAGCTTGTTATGATATTCGATCTCTTTTCTGAGCTGTTCTATCTGTTCTTTTGCATCCATGCTTATTTCTCCATATTCAGATATGTGTCGGGTACCTTGCCTACTATAACGGTGTCGGCAACGATGACCTCCGTGACCGTTGCGGCGCTTTCGGTGCCCCAGGGAACAAGTATGTCAATATTTATCGTGACCTCAAGGACGAGCTGGTATTTCGTCTGATTTATCCCGCAGGAAACGACCTCGTTGCGAAAATCCACCTTAGACGAGGTGAGCATTATTATCTCAACATCGATATCCGGTCCTTTATTGAGCAGAAGATTTATCCCGCTCAGGTTGCCCAGCGGTATTTTCACGGTGAGGATACCGTTGTCGGTCGATTCGATAACCCGCTCAAGTATCTGCGCGGAAAGTGTGTTTATGTGCAGCATATTGCTCTTAATTGCGGTGACGCTCCCGTCGGAGTCCTTTTCAAGATCGACAAAATAGTCAAACCCGTACGCCCCTGAGCCTATGACCTCGTTAACGGACTTGTTAACGGCTTTTGTCACTATATCCGTAGCGTCAGACACCGCGATTTGGGTTGAAAGATCGCTTAAAAACCAGCTTGCCGCAGCTAAAAGCGCAATTATGAGCGGAATAAGCAGCACTCCGCCGAGAGTCCTGCCCTTGCGTTGCCCCATATCTGCACTGCGGACGTATTTGGGCCGCAAACGCCGGTGATAATACATGAGACCACCCCATGTATTATATGCATGATTCAGCCGAGCATTTCGTTAACTGCCATCATAACTCCGAGCTTGCCGGATTCGTAGGTTATGCCGCCCTGAACGTAGAGCGTATACGGCTCGCGCATGGGACCGTCGGCGGAAAGCTCGATGGAAGCGCCCTGCACGAACGCGCCGGCAGCCATGATAACGGGGACGTTGTATCCGGGCATCTGCCAGGGCTCGGGCGTGACGTAAGAATCAACGGGCGCACCTGCCTGAATTCCGCGGCAGAATTTCTTCATGTTTTCCGGATTTTTGAGCGTGACCATCTGAATGATGTCGTTTCTTGCCTCCTCCGGAGAGGGAGACGACTCAAAGCCTATCTTTTTCATCATTGCGGCGCAGAAGGTGACGGTCTTGATGGCCTGTGCAACTATGTGCGGTGCCATGAAAAAGCCTTGGAACATCAGCCTGTTGTTGCCGAGCGTCGCACCGCATTCACCGCCGATGCCGGGTGTGGTAAGGCGCATTGCGGCATTCTCGACGAGTTCCTTTTTGCCGACTATATATCCGCCTGTCGGAGCGAGACCGCCGCCGGGGTTTTTTATGAGAGAGCCTGCCATGAGGTCAACGCCGTACTCCGTGGGCTCGTGCTCGCCTGTGAATTCACCGTAGCAGTTATCGACCATGACGTTTACATGGGGAGCAACGGATTTGACGGCTCGGCAGATCTCGCCTACCTCCTCTGCGGAGAGCGCCTTGCGGTTTTCATAGCCGCGTGAGCGCTGTATAAGCACTGCCGTAACGCTCGGGTCAACTGCGGCAAGCTTAATCGCTTCGATATCGGGCTCGCCGTCCTTGAGATCGACCTGCTTGTAGTTTATGCCGTAGAATTTAAGCGAGCCGTGGCAATCGCCCTCGATGCCGATCGCGTTTCTGAGGGTGTCATACGGAAGCCCAGTTACGGAAAGAAGTGTGTCGCCGGGCTTGAGGAGCGCAAAAAGCGCGGCCGAAAGCGCGTGAGTGCCGTTTACAAAGCCGATGCGAACGAGCGCGGCTTCGGTTTTGAAGACCTGCGCATAGACATTATCGAGCACTTCCCTGCCAATATCGTCATAGCCGTATCCGCTCGTGCCGGCAAAGCATGAGTCAGAGACCTTGTTGTCCTGAAAAGCCGCCATGACCTTGCGGGTGTTTGCCATGGCAATGCGGTCAATTCTCTTAAACTGCTCGCTCAGCTCGGCTTCCGCCTGAGCTGCGAGCTCAAAAACCTCGGGGCGAATATCATTAACGTTCATTTGGTAACTCCATAACTATTTCTTTAAAGTATTTTCCACGCTGCATAAAGTTTTTAACTTTATCGAAAGCGGCGCACGCGGGCGACAGCAGCACAATATCGCCTTCCTCGGCAGCCTTTGCCGCAGCAAGAACGGTCTCGCGGAAATCGTCTATCTTAAATATCGGCAGCGAGCCGTCGTAATATTTTGA
>USPI01000136.1 GCA_900556535.1 uncultured Eubacteriales bacterium
GTAACAGTGGTTTCTTATGATTAAATACGCTGATTTAGAAGATAATGAATTGCAGAGGCTCTCGACAGAGGGCGACAGATGCGCAGAAGAGGTGCTCGTTTCGCGCTATATGCGTCTTGTGAGGATTTGCGCCCGTCCGTTGTTTCTTGCGGGCGGCGAAAGCGAGGATCTCATACAGGAGGGTATGTTCGGACTGCTTTCTGCCATAAGGCAGTATGAGCAGGGGCATAATGCCTCGTTCAAGACCTTTGCGGAATGGTGCATCAGAAACAGACTTAAATCGGCGGTCAGATCGGCTTCCAGCCTCAAGCACGACCCACTTAACAACGGCTTGCCGTTGGAGCAAATACTCTCAGATGAATCCCAGACCCCGGCAGCATGTGCTGAATTTTTTCAGAAATCTCCTGAGGAGCAGGTTCTGGCAAGAGAGAACAAGAAATACACAGAACAGTTATATTTATCCCTGATCAATATGCTTTCCAAATACGAGAAGGCAGTGTTGACGCATTATTTGGACGGTCTGAGCTATAAGGAAATAGCGAAACTGACCGGAAAAAGCGACAAGGCAGTCGATAATGCGATCCAGAGGATAAGGCGCAAAACGGCGCAAATGCTTAAATCAGGCGATATCAGCAGAAGCTGACGCATATAAAAGCCGACAGGCGAGTTTTTCAAAAGAGAGGATTTACAATGTACGAAGACAAGACCTTAGTTTGCAAGGAATGTGGCCAGGAGTTCGTGTTCTCCGCAGGCGAGCAGGAGTTTTACGCAGAGCGCGGCTTCCAGAATGAGCCCCAGCGCTGCAAGGCGTGCCGCGACGCTCGCAAGAACGCAGCACGCGGTCCCCGTGAGTTCTTCACCGCAGTTTGCGCAGCTTGCGGCGGCGAGGCAAAGGTTCCCTTTGAGCCCAAGTCCGATCGTCCTGTATACTGCAGCGAGTGCTTTGCAAAGATGAAGGAACAGGCCTGAGGTTAAAACCGCAGGAATAGAGTGGGACGTCCTTTCGGCGTCCCGTTCTTATTTATAAATCTTAGGATTGGAGATCAAAACCATGAAAATGCTGAAGATTATGGATATCGGCAGAGACAGCATTATTTCTGAGATCCTTGAGAACTTCCCGGAAGCAATGCCCAAGTTCCAGGAGCTTGGAATGCACTGCCTCGGATGCGCACTGGCTACCTCTGAAAGCCTCGAGCAGGCCTGCGCCGCACACGGCGTGGATCCCGACGAGTTCATCGTCGAGCTCAAGGCCTATCTGCTGGCCCTGTAAAAACACAGTAAGCAACGAATGAAAAGCCGGTCACTCCGGCTTTTCTGCGTATATGGAGATAATTATGAGCAGCAGACTTGAACTGATGGCGCGGCTTGCCCAAGGCGGCAGCGGAGTTGCGGACGTGGGAACCGACCATGCGATACTGCCTATAATGCTTCGCCGCAGCGGCTTTGAGGGAAGAATAGTCGCGGGAGATATTAACGACGGACCGCTTGCGAAGGCTCGACTTGCGCTTGAGCAGGCAGACATAGATGATGTTGAGCTCGTTTTAAGCGACGGTCTTGCCGGTATAGGCAGCGACAATATCGACACGATAGTTGTGGCGGGAATGGGCGGTGACACCATAACCGGTATACTTGACCGAGGTCTTTACGATACACCCGAGTGGGCGGAAAAGACCGATTACAGGCTCATTCTTCACCCCGTCACAAAGCCGGAAATACTTCGCTATTGGCTTATTAATAACGGCTTTGTCATAACACGCGAGGATCAAATCGAGGATAACGGCGTACTGTGTCAGATAATCAGCGCCTCTCAGGGCGAAAGCGTCGGATACAAGGATTCCGAGCTTTTTGTTGGCAAATACGAGCAGGTTAAGGACGGCGAGTGTTTTAAAGCCAATCTTGACAGGCACATAAGGCGCTTTCGCACCGCCGCCGAAAGCCTCAAATCGGCAGACGATGCCTCGCTCAAGGCATGGAGAGCAATGCTCATAAGCATGGAGCGCGAGCTTATCGAAATGAAAGGGTGATACTATGGCGAGTGTCGGACAGATATTGCTGAAGCTTGAAGAAATGGCGCCGACTGCGCTGAAAATGGACTTTGATAATGTGGGGCTGCTTGTCGGAGATAAGAATAAGAGCGTTAATAAGTGCCTTATCGCGCTCGATATAACGGACGACGTTATAAAAGAAGCGTCGGATATCGGCGCGCAGCTTATCGTTTCTCACCACCCCATAATTTTCGGCGGCATAAAAAGCGTGACGGCGGATGACCTTATCGGAAGAAAGATAATCGCGCTGCTTGGCGGCGGGATGTCCGCAATATGCATGCATACAAATCTCGATATAGCCCGCGGCGGGGTAAACGATGCGCTGATCTCCGCGCTCGGAGTCGGTGCAAGCTCGTACTTAGAGCCTGCCGATGCTCCGGGTGAGGGCTGCGGCAGAATAGGCGAGTATGAGGACGCGATGGAATTTGAGAAATTCCTGTCCCTATGCAAGGACAAGCTCAGCGCAAACGGACTTAGGTATCATTATGCGGGAAGACCGGTCAAAAAGCTTGCCGTAATGGGCGGCTCGGGCGGCTCGGCGCTGATGTATGCCGTTAACGCCGGCTGTGATACGTACGTCACGTCCGATATTAAGTATAACAGCTTTCTTGACGCCAAGGAGCTTGGTATAAATCTTATAGACGCCGATCATTTCTGCACTGAGAATGTGATAGTCCCAGTGCTTGAGCGCAGTCTTTCGAAGGAGTTTCCCGATGTGTGCTTCAAAATTTCCGAGGTACACGGACAGACGGCGCAGTTTTATTGACATATTAGACCTCCGCAGCTCATAGACTCGTACAAACGAGAATGCTGCGGAGGTTTTTCTATGACAAACACCGATATTTACAAAGATATTGCCGCGCGCACAAACGGAGCAGTCATGCTCGGAGTCGTGGGGCCTGTCAGGACCGGAAAATCAACGTTCATAAAGCGCTTCATGGAAATGCTCGTAATTCCCAATATAAGCGACGAATTTGCTCGCGCAAGAGCTCGCGACGAGCTGCCGCAGAGCGGGTCGGGGCGCACGATAATGACTGCTGAGCCGAAATTCGTTCCTGAGGACGCCGTGCAGGTGAGCCTCGGTGACGGTGTCATATGCAACGTGCGGCTTGTGGACTGCGTGGGGTATATGATACCCGGCGCATCGGGACGCTTTGAGGACGGCGGAGAAAGGCTCGTTACAACGCCGTGGTTTGACCATGAGGTGACGATGACGGAGGCTGCCGAATTCGGAACGCGCAAGGTCATATGTGACCACTCCACAATAGGTATAGTCGTAACGACGGACGGCAGCATATGCGACATAGAACGCGAAGCGTATACGGAGGCGGAGGCACGCGTCATAACCGAGCTTCAAAGCATCGGCAAGCCCTTTGTGATACTTTTAAACAGCGCTCATCCCGACAGCGAGGCGACAATAGCCCTCGAGTGCGAGCTTTCCGAAAAATACGGTGCTGCGTGTATGCGCGTAAATTGCCAGGAGCTTCGCGAGAGCGACATTGCCGAGGTGATGCGCAAGGTCTTGGGGCAGTTTCCCATAAACGAGATAGCAATACGCTTTCCCGATTGGCTCGGCGCGATGGACTGCGGCAGTGAGCTCAAATGCGAGCTTTTTGAAGCGCTGACGGCGGCGTCTGAAAATGTAAAGCGAGTAAACGATATTGGCGGTATGCTCGGCAGAATATCCGAGAATGAAATTGTCGAGGCAGCTTATATAGACAGCAGCGATCTCGGCAGCGGGATCATTAACGTTGCAATAGATGTACCGAGGGCGCTGTATTATAAGCTCATAAGCTCTCACGCGGGGATGGAGATAGAAAACGACGGTGAGCTTCTTGCGGCACTGTGCACCTTGAGCGAAATCAAACACGAGTACGACAAAATTAAGGATGCGCTCACCTCCGTGCGCCAGACCGGCTACGGAGTGGTCATGCCGAGCACCGAGGACCTTCAAATCGAAGAGCCGCAGCTTGTGAAGCAGAACGGAAAGTACTCCGTTAAGCTCAAGGCACGCGCCCCGGCGATACACATGCTCAAAACAGGCGTTGAAGCGGTGGTCACGCCGTCAATAGGCGGAGCGGGAGCCTCAGATGAGATAATAAGCTTTCTCCTACAAGGCTTTGACGGCGATATGAGCAGGCTTTGGGAATCGAACATATTCGGCAGCCCCATTTACGAAATCGCCCACAGCGCAATAGCGCAGCGCCTTGAGAGCCTTCCCTGAAACACTAGAGCAAAGCTTCAGGAAACCTTGCAGCGCATAGTAAATGAGGGCAGGGGAACGCTAATATGTATTCTGATTTAAAATAATATAACGGCATTGGCGAAGTACAAAAAATGAGTACT
>USPI01000137.1 GCA_900556535.1 uncultured Eubacteriales bacterium
AGACCCCCGTCCCATGGCCCGATAAATAACGAAAACCGCACCCTATCGGGTGCGGTTTTTTGATTATCAAATTATCAAAAGCCCAGTTTTATGAGCTTCCGGTAGTTTGCAAAGCCCCTCATTTCCGCGACAAAGAGTATTTCATCTACGCCGTAGTCTTCAATGAGCTGCTGGGTCGAGCCCGCGAAATAGCGCATATCGAGCATGATTATCGTTTCGTAATCCGCCGTAAGCATCGGCGCGAGGCTGTTGGCAAACGAGTCCTTTATCATGAGAAGCGTTTTGCCGTTTTTGCAGCCGCCCGTTATCACGGTCTGGCCGTAGTTGCCGCCGAAAAAGACCTTGTACTTATCCTTTTCGCCCGCTGACGCCATGTTATACACCGACGATTCCTTTCCGTCGGCGGTGACGCTCACGCCGTCGGGCACTGCGGAAATATAGACATTGTCGGGTCTCGCGGCGGGGTCAAGGGTCTTTGAGTAGGTCGTGCCGAGGAAGGAGTCGCTGAAAAGCTCGGGCGAGGCCTTGTACGCACCGTCGGGCAGCAGCGTTTTATACGCCGTGTGCGCTCCGTACCACGTCCAGTGGTGGTCAGTGCGGTAATAAAGCTGATGCTCCTTGTTGTTGAGCATCGCCGAATAAAGGTCGGGCACGTTCACGCCCGGCAGCGCGTTCTTAACGGTTTCGTATATTTTCTGCGCGTCATACATCTGCGCGTGAGCGGGCAGCTTATCGCTCATGACCGTACCCGTTGCGGGCACAAGGAGCATCGTTGCCGGCACGTCCGCGTTCTTCTCGGTAAAGTCCTTTATGAGACCGAGATTGCGCCTGAGCGTTTCGTCGTTAATATCGTCGGGAGTTATCTTCTCCATGTAATACCCGTCGCGGCCGAGATATGCGCCGCCTATGTCCTTGAAGCCGGCGAGCTTTTTTATGCCCGTGCCGAGGCGGGTCCATGTATCGCGTGCGGGGAACTGGTCGGAAATATACGAGGTTATCTTCTCCTGAAAGGAGCCTGAGAGTATGCTGTTCACGCTAAGCTCCGGCGCGGTTTGGAGCATACGGTTTTCGTTGTCGGAAAAGGTCTTGTCCTCGCCCGCAAAGACGAGCACCGCCGGCAGTGCTATGACCGCGAGGAAGAGTGCGATAAGCGCAATATGGAATTTTTTCATAACACTCACCTCTTAAAATCTGAAGTACAGGAAGGGATTGTAGCTGTCGCCGATGAGGAACACCATGCTGACGGCAAGCAGCACGAGGGTGAGCACACCGCGCACGGCAAACGCGCCCTTTTCTCCGAGCTTGTCCGTCGCGGTGACGAAAAGGCGCTCGGGAAGCTGCGTGGACGCAACGGCGCAGACTATGAGCAGCACGCCCTTCGTCGTCAGCCAGTACACATCGAGCCCGCCGAGGGCGCCGTTAGCGCCGAACATGGAGCCGAGATACGGCAGCAGCACGCTCACGTCGTCGCTTGCGAAGATGACCCAGCCGATGACGATGAGAAACAGCGCATAGATATGGCGGACGAATTTCGGGGTCTTGTCGAGCGCCTTGAGAAGAAACAGCTTCTCGACAAACAGTATCACGAAATAATACAGTCCCCACATGATGAAGTTCCAGCCTGCGCCGTGCCAAAAGCCCGTGAGCGACCAGACTATCAGGAGGTTGAGCGCCTGACGCGCAAGACCGCGGCGGTTGCCGCCGAGCGGAATATAGAGATACTCCTTGAACCACGTGCTCAGGGTTATATGCCATCTGCGCCAGAAGTCGGTTATCGACACGGACCGGTACGGATAGTTGAAGTTCTCGGGGAACTTAAAGCCGAACATCTTGCCGAGGCCGATCGCCATGTCCGAGTAGCCGGAGAAGTCAAAATATATCTGGAAGGTGAACGCCGCGGCGCCGACCCATGCGGCAAGCGCGCCGCTCACGCCGCCCATCGCGTAAATTTCGCTCCACACCGCGCCTATCTGGTTTGCAAGCAGAACCTTCTTGCCGAGACCCACGACAAAACGCATCACGCCCTCGGCAAACTCCCCGCTCGTAACGCTGCGCTGCGCAAGCTGATCCTCAACGTCGGAGTAGCGCACGATGGGACCCGCTATAAGCTGCGGGAACATGGTGATATACATACCGAAGTCGATGAGATTTTTCTGCACGCGCACGTCGTCGCGGTAAACGTCGATGGTGTAGCTCATCGCCTGGAAGGTGTAGAAGGAAATACCTATGGGCAGGGCGATATGCAGGAGGTCAAAATCCCCTCCGAAAGCGGCGTTAACGTTCGTGATGATAAAATCCGTGTACTTAAATACGCCCAGGAGCCCGAGGTCAATGATGACAGACAGAACGAGCATGAGCTTGAGCCGCTTTGTGTTTGCGCGGTATTTATCCATGAGCCTGCCGAAAATATAGTTTACCAGAATGGAGAACACCATCAGGAAAACGTACTTCGGTTCGCCCCATGCGTAGAATACGAGGCTGGCTATCAGCAGGAATAAATTCCTCCCCCTTTTCGGGCAGATATAATACCCCAATAACACAAGGGGAAGATATACACAAAGGAAGATAGTGCTGCTGAATACCATGTCTTAACTCCGTTATTTCACAAATTCTTTGAATGCCGTTTCGGCGTTTTGGGGCGCGGCGCTCATTATGAGCAGCACGCAGTCGCCCACGGTCTTGATGACGGCGCTTTGTGCGCGCTCGACCTCGCCGGGGCTGTAGGTCTTATATGTCCTGACGCGGCTGTCAACGTGCTCGCGCAGGCTCTGCTCCATAGCAGAAGCATCGGATTTGTCCTTGAGCTGCACGACCGCGATCTCATATGCGCTGCCGTCGGCGGAATACGCCAAAAAATAGCCTGACACTTTATTATACTCCAAGTCGGACATATATGAAAAGGCTTTTTCGGCATTTTCTTCCCAACTTCCCGTGACTTTCATCTCCGGCAGGGTCTTATCCGCGCTTATCATGCTCTTTTCGAGCTCATACATATCGATTTTCTGCGTTTTTTCGCCGCAGGCGCACAAGCCGAGGCAGAGCGCCGCCGCACACAGCAGGCAGAATATTCTTTTCATCAGCCCACCGCCTCACTGCCGCTACTGACGCCTTCGCCGAACGCCTTGGTCACGGCGCTGTCTATTCTCTGCCGCGTCGCAGCGTCCAGTCCGTCCTCGGGGTCTGCGTCGCCGCCGTTATCCTCGTAGTTTATATAGATGCAGAACACGTTCTCGCTGTCCGCCTCGAGCCATTCCCAGCTCAGGGTCACGCTCTTATCCGCGGTAAAGGGTGCAGTCTCCTCGATCTTGCTCATTATAGCCTCGATGACGTTATATGTATCATCGCTGACCTTCTCGCCGAAGTCGAAGCTCAAAACGCCCTTTTTCGAATCAATTGCGGCGCGAAGAAGCTCGGGAATGGTGTAAACGTCGCTGCACTTAGTTTTGTTCATGTAGGCGTAATTATACTCATATCCGTCCGCGGCGGGGAAGAAATCGGTGTTCCACTCGTTAATGTTCATCATCGTCCGGTCGCTCACGTTAAAATGCGAGAAGTTGCCGCCCGGTGTGTCGGCGTAAATGTCGGTGTGATACCACTTGCCGTCCAATTTCACGAGATCCCACGAGTGGGAAAGACTCGAATCATGCACGACCATGCAGTCGATGTTCATCATCTGCATGAAAAGCCTGAACGTCGTGGCGTAGCCCACGCAGACCGCGCTGCGATATTTGAGCACGCCATAGGGATTATCCACCTCGCCCGTCTCGCTCTCGGGGATAACGCTCAGGGAGTTTTCGTCAAAGCCGATGTTCGAGGTCATCCAGCGGTAGACCGCAAGCTCCTTTTCATAGTCCGTCATGCCGTCGGTGATTATCCCGTCAAGCACGCTCTTTGCCATGTCGAGCGTTTCCTTGTCCTTATCCGACAGCTTTGACGAATCGCCCGATTTATACGCATCGGAGATCTGCGTCGTTGACTTTATCACATAGTCGCCTATGCTCACGTCGTTTTCCTGCGCAACGTCCTCGGTGTTTTCGTCATAGCCGTTTTCCAGCGCATATACCTTATAAAGCGTAAACACGTTGAGCGCCAGCAGCAAAACGAGCATTACCGGCGTCACAACACGCATGATTTTCGAGATTTTTGTTTTCATAGCAGTCTCCCTTTCGATAATACGTCTTAAAATCAAAAAAGTTTCAACATTTTTTAAAGCCCTTAACTGTGTGGTTTGAGTTAGCACAGTTAATATACCCCGCGGCGCAAATATTGTCAAGTGTCTGACGCATAATTTTCCTTCTTGCCTTACGG
>USPI01000138.1 GCA_900556535.1 uncultured Eubacteriales bacterium
ATTATTGAAAAAGCATTTATTTGAAGTTATAATATTTTCATCACAAACGGAGGTGGGTAATATGAAACCAGTATCTAAAGTTGCGGAAGCAGTCCGCGCCTCGACCACTTTGGCTGTCGACAGCCTTGCAAAGCAGATGAAGGCCGATGGTCTCGACGTTGTGGGCTTCGGCACGGGCGAGCCCGATTTTAACACTCCCGATAATATCAATATGGCAGGTATAAAGGCGATTTGCGACGGCAAGACCAAGTACACTCCGGCAGCCGGCATAATCCCTCTGAGAAAGGCGATAGCGCAGCGCCTTAAGGATGACTGCGGCCTTGATTATGACTACACTCAGATCGTTGTTGCAAGCGGCGCTAAGCACAGCGTTTACATTGCCCTTGCTGCAATAACCAACCCCGGCGACGAGATAATCATCCCCGCACCCTTCTGGGTCAGCTACTATGAGATGGTTCGCATGACGGGCGGCACTCCGGTCATCGTTGAAGCGGGCGAGGAGCAGGGCTTTAAGATCACCGCACAGCAGCTTGAGGCGGCAATTACCGACAAGACCAAGTGTCTTATGCTCAACAACCCCTCGAACCCCACGGGTATGATCTATTCGGCAGATGAGCTGCGTGCCCTTGCGGACGTCTGCGTTAAGCACGATCTGTATATTCTCGCGGACGAGATCTACTACCAGCTTATTTACGACGGAGTCGAGTTTACCAGCATGGCGAGCCTCGGCGAGGAAGTCAAGGAGCGCACTCTGCTTGTCAACGGCGTTTCCAAGTCCTATGCCATGACCGGCTGGCGCGTCGGCTACTGTGCAGCAAACAAGACCCTTGCAAAAATCATGTCCAACTACCTGAGCCATTCTACCGGTGCTCCGTCCACGATAAGCCAGTGGGCATCCGTCGAGGCTCTCACGGGTCCGCAGGACGGCATCGAAGCGATGCGCAAGGCATTCATCGAGCGCCGCGACTATATCGTCAGACGCATTAACGAGATTCCCGGAGTCAGCTGCATCGTTCCTAACGGCGCATTTTATGTCATGATGAACATCGAAAAGCTCGTCGGAAAAACTCTCGGCGGCAAGCTTATCGAAAATGACGACGACTTTGCCGTTGCACTGCTTGAAAAGGCGCTTGTCGCGGTCGTACCGTGCTCCGGCTTCGGTATGAAAAACTTTGTGCGCTGGTCTTATGCCGCTTCGATGGAGAACATTCAGAAGGGTCTTGACCGCCTTGAAAAATTCGTGACCGAATGATATAATGCCTTAAACAGGCACTATATTGGCGCAATAAATGATATAAAAATCACCCCGTCAACATAGCTTGTTAATGGGGTGATTTTGTGTTTGTTATCATAAAACTCAAGGACGCTGCAAAAAAAGCGGAAGTGCTCGTGCTGGCTGTTTTAATGGCAGCGGTCGTGATATACGCATTGCCGAGCGGCAATATGACCGCGGCATTCGGACCCTATGGGAGCCAAACGCTTGTCATAGATCCCGGACACGGCGGGATAGACGGAGGTGCAGTGTCCGCAGACGGTCACAAGGAGAGCGATATTAACCTTGCGATAGCGCTTAAAATGTCCGCATTGTGCGACTTTTTGGGAATCGACAGCGTTCTCACTCGCAGCAGTGACAGTGATAACTCCGCAGACGGGAGCTACAGTGAGCACGACAGCCTTGTAACACGCGCACAAATAGCAAATTCTGCGCAAAACGCCGTGCTGATAAGCGTGCATCAAAACAAATTCCCGAGCGAGGTCGTCAGCGGCGCAGAGGTAATGTATGCACCGATACAGGGCAGCAGACGGCTTGCGGAAATAGCGCAGGAAAGCATGGTCAATATGCTCGATCCCGAAAACAGGCGGGTCGCACGCCCTGCACCGAAGGAGCTTCTGCTCACGGCCAGCGTTGAGTGTCCCGCAATACTTGCCGAATGCGGCTTTATGTCCAATCCCGACGAGGTAAAGCGCCTTATAAGCGATGAATATCAGCTAAAGATCGCGGCTGCGCTCGTCGGTTCATACATACGGTTTTCCTGTGAAACGGAGAACATTCAAGGGTGAAATGAGGATCAAATATGAAACAAAAGACGGTTTTCTGCTGCTCGGAGTGCGGAAATGAAACTGTAAAATGGAGCGGACGCTGCCTTGCCTGCGGAGCATGGGACAGCCTCGTTGAGGTCAAAGCCGATGTGAAGGGGAAGGGGAGCGCAAAAAGCACGCGCTCTGCTGCCTCAAAAAAACCGAAGCTTATATCCGAGCTTGATACGCAGTCCGAAATGCGCTTTTCGACCGGTATAGGCGAATTTGACAGGGTACTCGGCGGCGGCGCCGTAAGGGGCTCGCTCGTGCTTGTGGGCGGCGCACCGGGAATAGGCAAATCGACCCTGCTTTTGCAGCTTTGCGGTCTCACCGAAGCAGGTCAGAAGATACTCTACGTCACGGGTGAGGAAAGTGAAAGGCAGCTCAAAATGCGTGCGCAGCGTCTCGGAGTTGACAAGGGCGAAATATACGTCCTTGCAGAAACGGGACTTGCGGAGGTGATGGAGAATATCGAGTCTCTTTCACCCGATATTGTGATAATCGACTCCATTCAGACAATGTTTGATGCGGATATAAGCTCCGCTCCCGGCAGCGTAAGCCAGGTGCGCGAGTGCACGATGTCCATAATGCGCCTTACGAAGGAAAACGGATTTACGACCTTTGTCATAGGCCACATAAATAAAGAGGGGAGCATCGCCGGCCCCAAGGTGCTTGAGCATATGGTCGACTGCGTGCTTTACTTTGAGGGCGAGCGCAGCACCTCATTCAGAATACTCAGAGCGGGGAAGAATCGCTTTGGCTCAACGAATGAGATAGGCGTTTTCGAAATGAACGACAGGGGACTTAAGGAACTCAAAAATCCCTCCGAGATACTGCTCTCGGGCCGTCCGCAAAATGCACCGGGAACCTGTGTGACCTGCGTTATCGAGGGTTCGCGTCCGATTTTGGCGGAGATTCAGGCTCTGATCGCGCCCTCGGCGTATAATTCGGGCAGGCGCAGCTCAAACGGCATTGATTATAACAGAGCGACGCTGCTGCTGGCTGTTTTGGAAAAGCGCGGCGGTATGTCGGTCTCGGGCTGCGATGCGTATATAAACGTGATCGGCGGTCTTGAGCTGGAGGAGCCCGCTGCCGATCTTGCAACGCTTCTCGCCATTGCAAGCAGCTTCAGAGACTTGCCGCTCGGCCGTGATTTGGCGGCCGTCGGCGAGGTCGGTCTTTCGGGCGAAATAAGAAGTGTAAATAACCTCAATTCGCGCCTTTCGGAGATAGCACGCTTGGGATTTAAGCGCTGCGTGATACCTGCACATATAAAAGATGATATCAGAAAGCCCGACGGTCTTGAGCTTATCTCGGTCAAGGACATCCGTGAGGCAATAAACGCAACGCTCGGCTGAAAAATGGAGAGATTTTTAGATATTCCGCACCTTCCGCAAGGTAAAGTGCGTAAAATAATGCTCGGCGAAAAGTACAGAAAAGTGCTTGAAAACGCGCTTATAACGCATAATTTGCAGCCATTATGGTTAAAATGTAACGAGGATGTGGACGAACGGCTCTCGGGTCACTGCGACCTGATGGCTGCACATCTCGGCGGAAGGCACTTGGCTGTGCTTGAAGATAAAGCGGCGCAATGTGAACAAATTAACAATATTGAGCTGCTTAAAATAAAAGCTCCCGAGAAGTCTGATTATCCGTATGACGCGAAGCTCAATCTCTGCATAGTCGGCGACAAGCTTATATACAATCCCAAAACCGCTGACAAAGCGGCGGTGGCATGCTTAAATAAAGTGCCCGCAGCTTGCAAGCAAGGCTACACAAAATGCTCGGTATGCGTCGTTGACGAAAGCTCAATAATAACGGCCGATGCCGGCATTGCGCGGATCGCTGAAGAAATCGGAATCGATGTGCTGCTTGTTGACGAGAAAATCACGGCTCTGGATGGATTTGAACACGGCTTCATAGGCGGAGCATCATTTAAAATAAACAGAAACGAAATGGCATTCACGGGAGTTATAAATGACGCAGCTCAGAAGCTGCGCATAGAGAGCTTCTTAAATGAACGCGGCATCAGTGCAGTCTATCTGACTGAGCGCACACTATTTGATATAGGCAGCGCAATACCGATAACTGAAGAATTATAGCGAGGATACGGCTTGCGGTCTATACGAGGTCTATCGGCCACAATTAGGCTATTTAACCGTTTCCTCGCTGTTTTCACTCCCCTAAATTAAACAAAATCTTTATTTTGCTTAATTATAGTCA
>USPI01000139.1 GCA_900556535.1 uncultured Eubacteriales bacterium
AAGTAAAACGGATATGAAAAAAGCGCTGTGGTCAAAAACCACAGCGCTTTTGAATTTTAAATTATCAGCCGTTAAAGACCAGACCCTTGGTGTTATCCAGAGGAGCGATGCTGATGAAGGTCTTGCCGACGCTCAGGTTAAGGGGAGTGCCGTTCTTGAGCGTGTAGTGGAAATTGTCCGCACGGTCGGCGCGCGTCCAATTGATTTCAACATACTTGCCGCCGGTGAAGAAGTAGCCGCTGCCGGAGCCGGTGAGCTCCATGGCCTGACGGCCGTAGTTATCAATGGTCTTGGTGGGGATGTTGAGGACGATGACGTTTGCAAGATCGATGGAGGTGTTATCCGTGCCGTCGATGTATTCCTCACCGCTTATGTAAGCATTGTAGCACTTCTTTTCGGCATTGTACTTAAAGTTGGTGCGGTAGCCGGAGTAGTAGACGGTGAAGTCTGCGGCTGCGGTGGTGCACTGGCTGACGGCATCTGCCGCAAAATGCAGACCGTAGGTGGTGTCGTAGCCGGAGGCGTGCTTGAGGTCATAATTGTTTGCTGCGAAGGCGGCAAGCTTTGCGCCGTCGGCAAACAGTGTGTGCTCAAGGTTCTTACCCATGCTCAAACGAGTTTTGTCGCGGTAGTAGCTGCTTGCCTCGCCGGAACGGGAGCCGCGAACACCGTCGATGTTATTGATGCCGAGGGACTTGATATCGGAATAAGCCTGCTCGCTGCCGCCTGCGTGAACGTAGATCGCGTCATATGCCTGAGCGGCGCTGATGTAGTACGGTCTGGAGGAGCGGATGGTGCCGATGGTAATGCCGTCAACATCATTGAAAACCGCCATCATGCGGGTGATGCCGCCCTCTGCAAGAGCTTCATAAATGATGGAAGCCTTGGAAAGACCGACGGAGGGGCGTGCTTCGGGGTGGTTGTTTATCATAACGCAATACGGACGGTTGGCGCTGATATCCTCACTGACCGGCTCACCGGTGAGCGGATTGATGGGGTCTTCGGCGACATCGTGCTCGTTAAGACCGTTGCCGTTGACCGACGGTGCGTTGGGATCTTTTTCATCTTTTCCGCAGCCGGTAAACAGGCACAGTACCATCAGTACGGAAAGGACAAGTGCAATTAGTCGTTTCAAATTGAAACACCTCACATTTTGTAGATTTGCTTTTGCGCTACCTTATTATACTCTTAATAGACCTTATTGTCAAACGCACTCAAATGTGGTAAACTCACAAGCAGGAGATGATCTATTATGTATGAACAGATTAAAACCGAAACTGAAAAAGCAGTCCGCGAGCTTCTTGACAAAACAAATCTGAAGAAGGGCTCGATAGTCGTTGTCGGCTGCTCCTCGAGCGAAATTCTCGGCGAGCATATAGGCAAGGGCTCGTCTCCGGAAACCGGAGCCGTTGTAGCGGAGGCTGTTTTGAAGGTCCTCGGCGAAAACGGAATATACCTCGCCGCACAGTGCTGCGAGCATTTGAACAGAGCTCTCGTTATAGAACGCGCCGCTGCGGAAAAGTATATGCTTGAGGAGGTCTGCGTAAGACCCATGCCTAAAGCAGGCGGCTCGTTTGCGACCGCGGTTTATGACAAAATGGATGACCCCGTCATGGTCGAGCACGTCAAGGCTCATGCGGGAATTGACATCGGCTGCACGCTTATTGGAATGCATCTCAAAGACGTTGCCGTCCCGCTCAGACTTTCCGTCAAGACCATCGGCAGCGCACTCGTGAATGCCGCATACACAAGACCCAAGCTCATCGGCGGCGTGCGCGCACACTATCCCGAATAAGGCAAAATGATTGAAGGCATTGGGGCTCCAATGCCTTCAATAGAATTGTCAGGGGCTTTTTATGCCGATACCGCAGCCGCGCATCGTCTCGGAAAGCCGCACGAGGTTTTGCGGCGATATTTCCGTGAGCGGCAGGCGGAGAGCCCCGCAATCAAGCCCGATGAGCTTCATTGCAGCCTTTACGGGTATGGGATTGGTTTCGATGAAAAGGTCGGAAAACAGGCGGGAGTATTTAAAATAAAGCTGCTGCGCCTGCTCGAAATCACCGTCAAGGCAGAGCGAGCACAGCTTTGCTACCGCGGCGGGTACTACGTTTGATGCGACGGATATGACGCCGAGTGCGCCGAGAGCCATCATCGGCACGGTGTTGTCGTCGTTTCCGCTCCAGATGAACAGGTCGTTGCCGCACTCTGCTCTTGTTGCGGCAAATAAGCTGAAATCCGCAGATGCTTCCTTGACACCGTTAATGTTCGGGTGCTTTGAAAGCTCCTTGTATGTTTGAAGCTTGATTCCGATGCTCGTTCTTGAGGGAACGTTATAGACTATCATCGGGAGATCGATCCTGTCGGCAACGTATGTAAAGTGCTTAATAAGCCCCTCTTGCGTTGCCTTGTTATAATAGGGCGTTACCATGAGTATGCCGTCGGCGTCACAGCGAAGTGCGCATTTTGCAAAGCCCAGAGCCTTTGCGGTGTCGTTGCTGCCGACGCCGGCTATTATTTTCATGCGCTTATTGTTGTACCGGCAGACAAATTCAATAAGCTCCTCATGCTCATAGCGGCTCATTGTTGCATTTTCTCCGGTCGTGCCGCATACAACGACGGCTGCCGTGCCGTTATCATACTGATAGTCGATAAGCTCCGCCATGCGGTCAAAGTCGATGCCGTTTTCCCCGAATGGCGTAACTATCGCAGTGCAGGAGCCCTTGAATATCGGAGTTTTGAACATAGTATACCTCCCATCACATTGCTGCTTAATATGCTATGCGCATATGTGCGGATATATGACATAACGGTTGAATTTGATTGCCGTTTATATTATAATGTATCGATCTGATATTTTTGACAGGGAGGGAACGATGCTGAAGCTTTGTAAAACCGCGCTTGCGCAGCTTCTTGTCGCTGCCGCCCTTATTATGCTTTCGCCAAGCTCGGCAAATGCCGATGACGCGCCGAAGCCCGCGAGCTTTGACATTCCGCAGAGCGTCGAAACGATAAAGGTCGGGCTCAATTATAATACCGAGGCTCTTTACGAGCCGACGTTAAGGAATGAAAACGGCTTTAAATTCGGATATTTTGACTATCTGCGCAGATTTCATGAGCTTGGAAATACCGAGCTTACGGAGTTGACGCTGAGAGCAGACACGGGCTTTGTCCTCGAGGACGATACGCTCGTGGGGCCGTATCATGCGCTGCTCGACGGCGTGTTTGACAGCTTTGAGGCGGCAAAAAGTGTGGCGTCGGGACTGTGGGGAGGTTTTCCGGCTTATATAAACGGAGAATACAGAGTCCTTGTCGGCGCGTATAAAAACTACGAAAAAGCCGCATCGGAAATAAACCGCCGCGGTTTGGACGCACAGCCCTTCACCGGCAGCGAGTATTCCGTGCTTGCCGCACTCAGCGGAACCTCGGAGCTGCAATTTTTGTACGACGTTGGTTTGGGCACAAGGCTTGCCGTCAGCTCAGATTCCGAAACGATGTTTAACGGCCGCCCGTATCTCGGAGATCTTGAGTTTTCCCGCTGCGGTGCTGCGCTTAACGTAATAAACTATGTGAACATTGAAAGCTATACTGCGGGAGTCCTGCCGTATGAAATGAACGCGCTGTGGCCTGCGGAGGCACTCAAGGCACAGGCATTATGCGCGAGAACTTATGCGGTAAATAATATAAATTCATATGCAAAATACGGCTTTGACCTGCGCGATGATACCTACAGTCAGGTCTATAACGGCACCTTGGGTGCGACGAGCGAAACCGACAGTGCCGTAAGTCTGACCGAGGGCAAGCTCGTGCGGTATAATTCCGCCGCGTGCAGGGTCTACTATATGTCGTCCTCGGGCGGCGCGACCGACAGCGGAGAGAACGTGTTTTCGCAGCGTCGGGCATATCTTTCGGGAGTGCGCGATCCGTATGAGTCGGAGCTTGATTTTTATAATAAAGAGTGGAAAAGTGAGCTGCTGCCTGAAAATGTGAGCTATCGTCTCAATAACCGCGGCTATGAGATGGGGCTTGTAACGCAGATAGAGCCCACGCTTTCGCCCTTCGGAAACGTCATCGCACTGAAAATAACGGACGAGGACGGCAGGGTACTTGAGCTGGCGGGTGAATATTGCTTTCGCGCCTTGGGGCTGAGCAGCCTTCACTACACGATATGGCAAACCGAAAACAACGACGGCGAGACCGTCTTCGTATTCGAAGGCGGCGGATGGGGGCATAACTGCGGAATGAGCCAGTGGGGCGCGTACTCAATGGCATACAACCACGCAGCCTCTGCCGAAGAT
>USPI01000140.1 GCA_900556535.1 uncultured Eubacteriales bacterium
TTCGTTCGTCGGATTTGGCACCTTGCCTCTTCGGGCAGGTTGTCGTGGTGTCATAGGGCCGATCCCTCAACCACTCTCGATGAAGTATTCACTTGTGGCTTTCGCCGAATCGTATTCTACCATGTTTGTGCGTTTTGTCAAGTGACATTTCCCAAAAAACGCCCAAATCGACACAAAATTCGGCGCTCTTGCAATTTTTGAAAAAAAGTGCTATATTGAGAAAACTTTGCACACAAAATCTATTCGACAGGAGCTCGTTTGCGATGGTTTTCAGCAGCGTCAGTTTTCTTGTGTTCTTTCTCCCCTGCCTGCTCGTTCTATACTTTCTTGTGCCGCGCCGTTTCCGCGGCGCACGCAATGTGATCCTTCTTGCCTTCAGTCTCGCCTTCTACACCTGCGGCGGGCCAAGGTTTCTGCTGCTCATGCTCCTCTCCATCGCCATCAACTACTGCTGCGGCCTTCTCGCGGGGCCAAAGCACCGCCCCACCGTCCGGAAGGCAGGCGTGACGCTCGCAGCCGTGCTGGGGCTCGGGCTTCTCGGCTGGTTCAAGTACGCGGGCTTTTTCGGTGAGATGCTCCACGCCCTGATGCCCTTTATCCCCGTGCCGCAGGTCACGCTGCCCATCGGCATCTCATTTTTTACCTTCCAGGGTCTCAGCTATGTGATCGACGTTTCCCGCGATGACGCCGCCGTGCAGAGAAACCCGCTCAAGCTCGCGCTCTATATTTCCTTTTTCCCCCAGCTTGTCGCCGGCCCCATCGTGCGCTATACCACGGTTGCGGATGAGATCGAGGAGCGGCAGGAATCCGTCTCCGAGTTTTCCGCCGGTGCGGTGCGCTTTCTCTTCGGCCTTGCCAAAAAAATGCTGCTGGCCAATGCCGTCGCGCAGGTCGCCGACGCCGCCTTTTCCGCTGCCGCGCCCTCCGTTCTTTTCGCGTGGCTCGGCGCCGTCTCCTACACATTTCAAATCTATTTTGACTTTTCCGCCTACTCCGACATGGCCATCGGCCTTGGCCGCATCTTCGGCTTCCACTTCCTTGAGAACTTCAACTATCCCTATGTTTCCCGCAGCATCACCGAATTCTGGCGGCGCTGGCACATTTCGCTCTCCTCCTGGTTCCGCGACTATGTCTATATCCCGCTGGGCGGCAACCGCTGCTCCAAGGCGCGCAACATCCTGAATCTTTTCATCGTCTGGTTCCTCACGGGAATGTGGCACGGCGCGAGCTGGAACTTCATCTGCTGGGGACTTTGGTTCTTCGTGCTGCTCATCGGCGAAAAGCTTCTCTGGGGCAAGGCGCTTGAGCGCCTGCCCTCCCCCCTGCGCCGCATCTATGCGATGCTGCTCGTCATCTTCAGCTGGGTGCTCTTCCGCGCCGATACGCTCTCCGCCGCACTGGCCTATTTCTCCGCCATGTTCGGCAGCAGCGGCGTCTTCTGCGGCAGTCTCGCCGTCTACTATGCGCGCGAGTTCTGGCCGGAGCTTCTTTGCTGCTGCGTGGCCGCGCTGCCGGTCAAAACGTTTCTTGAAGCGTCGCTTGAAAAGCGCGCCAGCCGCCTCTCCCGCGCGGTGCTCATCGCGGGGCCGAAGTTCGCCTCGCTCGCGCTTCTGGCACTCTCCTACTGCAAGCTCGTCACGGGCTCTTTTAATCCCTTCATCTATTTTCGATTCTAACGACAGGAGGCGCATTGCATGAAACGCATCTGCGAGTGGGCAATGGTCCTGCTCTTTTCCGCATCGCTCCTCATTCTCATGGCCGCGACCATCCTGCTGCCGAAGGAGCGCTATTCCTACTACGAAAACCGCAACCTCTCCGACATTCCCGTGCTCAGCGCCGAAACCGTGCTCAGCGGTCAGATCTTCGACGATCTGGAGACCATGTTCTGCGATTACGCCGCCTGGCGCACGGGCGCGCTCAAGGCGATGACCTGGTGCGATCTGAACCTTTTCCACCGCCCCGTGGTGAACGATACCGTCGTCACGGACGAGGTGCTGCTCGAGCAGCTCTACACCATGCCCGACAGCGCCGAGGATATCGTGCGCAAAGCTGAAGACGTGGCGGCGGACAACGCCGCGCTGCGCGATCAGATCGAGTCCTACGGCGGGTGCTACTGCTATCTCGCCGTTCCCTGCCAGTACGCTTACTACGAGGATAAGTACCCCTCTTATCTTGAAAACCGCGCCGCCTACACCGCCGCCGAACTTGCGGCGCTCAGCGCCGCCATGGAAGAGCACGGCGTGACCTATGTCGACATGGGCAGCATCTTCGATGCAAAGGGCCATCTGCCGGAGTTCAGCTCCACCGTGGACAACCACTACGGTCTCCCCGGCGCTTACGAGACCTACCGCGCCGCCGTGCAGGCGCTGCACAGCGCCTACGGCCTTGCGCTGCCCTTCCCCGAAGAGGGAACGGACGTTGATTTCACGGCGCTGCCCAACCCCTACATGGGCTCGCGCACGCGCAAGCTCATGGGACTTCGCGGCAACGATGAACATCTGCTCACCGCCGTATTCCGCGAGGACATCCCCTTCACCCGCTTTGATAACGGCGGAGAGGCGGCGCCCTCCGTCTATGCGCTCCCGGCCACGGACAGCGAACCTGTGACCTACGGGCTCTACATGGGCGGCGACATCGCCGAGACCGTCATCCGCACGGACCGGCCCGCGCTTCCGAGCGTTCTCATCTTCGGCGACAGCTTCACCAACCCCGTTGAATGTCTCGCTTACTACAGCTTCAATGAGCTTCGCTCCATCGACCTGCGCCACTACACGGCGCAGAGCCTGCGCGACTACATCGACGCCTACCGCCCCGATGTGGTGCTTTGCGTCCGCGACTATCAGAGCCTGCTTTCGCGCGAGTACAACGGCAACCTCTCCTGATCCTCACCCCCCCTCCGGCTGAAAGGAGTCCGACCGCCTTGACCGTCTCTCTTTCCGATCATTTCACCTATCAAAAGCTGCTGCGCTTTGTCGCGCCCAGCATTTTCATGATGATCATCACCTCGATCTACAGCATCGTAGACGGGTTCTTCGTCTCGAACTTTGTCGGCAAAAATCCCTTCGCCGCGCTGAATCTCATCTTCCCCGTCATCATGGCGCTCGCCGCCTTCGGCTTTATGATCGGCACGGGCGGCAGCGCGCTCATCGCCAAAAAGCTCGGCGAGGGCAAGCAAAAAGAGGCGAACGAGATCTTCTCCATGCTCGTCGTGGCGCTCGCGGTGGGCGGCGCGGCGTTGAGCGGCGTGTGCCTTCTTTTTCTTCGGCCCATCTCCTACGCCGTCGGCGCGACCGATCTCACGATCGACGACTGTGTGCTCTACGGGCGCGTGCTGCTCGCGTCTCTTCCCTTTTTCATGCTGCAAAACAGCTTTCAGAGCTTTCTTGCCACGGCGGAAAAGCCGCACTTCGGCCTGCGCGTGACGGTCTGCGCGGGTCTTACGAACATGGCGCTCGACTTTTTGCTCGTCTATGTCTTCCCCCTGGGACTTCTCGGCGCGGCTCTTGCAACGGCATTTTCTCAGCTTGTCGGCGCGCTCATCCCGCTCGTCTATTTTCTGCGGCCGAACGATTCGCCGCTTCGCCTGACGCGCCCGCGCTTTGACCTGCGCGCGCTCGCGCGCGCCTGCGGCAATGGCTCGAGTGAGATGGTCAGCAACCTCTCCACCTCGCTCGTGGGCGTCCTCTACAACATCCGCCTCATGGCCATCGCGCAGGAAAACGGCGTCAGCGCTTATGGCGTTCTCATGTATGTCAGCTTCATCTTCATGGCCTTCTTTTTTGGCTACTCCATCGCCGTCACGCCCGTTGTCGGCTATCACTACGGCGCGCAGAACCACTTTGAGCTCAAGAGCCTTCTCAAAAAGAGCCTGACCGTCACGCTCCTCTCGAGCCTTGTCATGACCGCCTCCGCCATTCTGCTCGCCCGGCCCATCGCCCACGTTTTCGTCGGCTACGACGCAGAACTCCGCGACATGACGGTCAATGCCCTGCGCATCTACTCCCTCTCGTTCCTCGTCTGCGGCTTCAACATCTTCGGCTCGGCGTTTTTCACAGGGCTCAACAACGGCGCTGCCAGCGCGCTCATCTCGTTTCTGCGCACACTCGTCATTCAGGTCTCCGCCGTGCTGCTCCTGCCGGAGCTGCTCGGCATCGATGGCATCTGGCTTGCCATCACCGTTGCCGAAACGCTCACGCTGCTCGTCACGGGAGCGCTGTTCCTTGCGGGCCGTGAAAAATATCACTACGCCTGAATTTCCATCAACAGCCAATGAACGGCCGC
>USPI01000141.1 GCA_900556535.1 uncultured Eubacteriales bacterium
TTTTTTCAAGCAGAAGACGGCATACGAGATGTGCGGACGTGACTGGAGTTCAGACGTGTGCTCTTCCGATCTATATGCTTACAGACCTTCTGCTGGATCGTCATATTTGCGATTGCCTGAATCTTCTCTGCCAGCTCCTCATGGCAGTAAATGCGAAGATCACCTTCATTTGTGGATAGCGTAGGCGATGCTGGCGGCGCCAAGGCCGAGAACACCCTTGCGGGCAGTGCTCCAATAATTCATAGCGAGCTCTCCTTTTAAATTGATGCTTGTATTATAGCAGACATCGTGTTGAGAAACAAGAGCCTTTATTCTTCATTTTCCCATGTGCGCTCGGAGATGATATAGCGCGGGCGGTGCTTGGTCTCCATGTATATCTTGCCGATATATTCGCCGATTATGCCCATGCAGACGAGCTGCACACCGCTTACGAAGCACACGATGCAGGTCGTGCTCGCCCAGCCCGCGACGGCGTGGCCGCTCAGTGCCGCAACGAGCGCCCAGATAACACCCACGAAGCTCAAAAGCGCAACGACTATGCCGAAGCTCATGATGAGCCGCAGGGGCTTCACCGAAAGGCTCGTTATTCCGTCAACGGCGAGCGCTATCATCTTGCGCAGGGGGTACTTGCTCTCGCCGGCAAGACGCTCGTGGCGCTCGTACTCAACGCTCGTGCTCTTAAAGCCCACAAGCGGCACCATGCCGCGCAAAAAGAGGTTTACCTCCTTGAAATTTGCAAACTCCTTGAGAACTCTCGCGCTTATGAGGCGGTAGTCGGCATGGTTATACACGACCTCCGCGCCCATCATCGACAGGAATTTATAAAAGCCCTGTGCGGTGGTGCGCTTAAAAAACGTATCGGTCTCGCGCGAGGATCTGACGCCGTAGACGACCTCGCAGCCGTCGTGATACGCCCTCACCATCTCGTCCATCGCGTTTATGTCGTCCTGACCGTCGCAGTCTATCGAGATGCTTATATCGCACACATCCTTTGCCTCCATGAGCCCCGCGAGCACGGCGGCCTGATGACCGCGGTTGCGGCTCTGGCTTATGCCGATGAAATGCTCGTCGCTGCGTGCAAGGGAGCTTATTATCTCCCAGGTGTGGTCGCGGCTGCCGTCGTTAACGAACATGACGCGGCTGTCGTCGGAAATGAGCCCCTGCGCGGCAAGGTCCTTTATCTTTCCGAGAAACTGCGGCGCGGTTATCGGCAGTACCTCCTCCTCGTTGTAGCACGGTATAACAATGTACAAAATCGGACGCTTCATTGTTTTCTCCTTTTATTTTAATAAGCTTGATGATCTTAGGCAAATTTAACCACGACGACCCCGTCAACGGTATTGACGCTCCCGACCGCGGGGAATACCGGCATGGCGGCGACCTCCTTGCTCACGGCAAGCTCGGCGGCAACGCTTCGCTCGGCAATGTTCATATCCGTTCTGAGCATCATCGGGATATAGACGCCGTAGATCGAATAATACGTGATGGAGCCGCTCGTATCCGTTCCGGTGAGCCTTCCGATTTTATCATAGGGCGCGAAGTCGGAAAAATACGCCTGCGGGATGCCTATGAAGGCAACGGGCGTGACGCCCCGTTCATAGCCGGGCTGCGTTTCCACACGGTCGACAACGCGGGTCATAACGGAAAGCGTGGCCTGCTGCTCGGTCGTTTTCTTGACGTAAACGGCGTTGGCAGTCTGAATGTTTATAAATATGACGCAGCACAAAAGGAGCGCCGCAGCCCGCTCGAACACCGCAGTATTTTTACGCGCCGTGAGCTCCCCCGCAAGGGCGTAGGCGATAATATACGCAAGCCAAAAGGCGTAGAACATGAGCAGGTGGATACAGCTGCTGAGAAGGCGCACGAGGTTCATCGCAAAGGGTATCGCCGCAAACAGCAGCAGCGCCGTTATCACGTTCCCCGCGCTCGCTTTTCTTTTAATTAAAAGCCCCGCGAGCCACACGAAGCACACTGTCGCCAGCGCGACGGTGAGTATCCCGACGGCGCTTGTGAAATACACCGAGTGCGCATGGCCTGAAAACTCGGTCAGATATACCTTCACCCAGCGAAGCGTCTCGGAAAGCTGCTCGGATATGGGTGCGCTGTCGCCGAACAGATTTGTCAGGCCGTTGTAGTCCTGCGCCAGCTCCGTGCCCGTTGCGGCAAGAGCGAGCCTGAGCCCGCCGTAGTACACGCCGCCGCCGAGAAGTGCTATGCCCGCTGCCCAAAAATCGGACAGCCAGACCCTTATCCAGCTTGTTTTTTCATCCAAAAGGCGCATCACGGAAACAGCGAGCACCATCGTCACGAAAACGCACACGAGCGCCTGATAAATTCCGAGCGACACGCCGACGCACAGCCCCGCGCACAGCGTGAGCGCAAGCTTTTTTGCAGGCGCAAGCTGCGTTTTTCCGTCCGTTAAGCCGTACCAGATGCGGCAGCCGAGCAGCACAAACAGCAGCGCGAGCATATCGGAGCTGAGGTCCGGCATATAGGTCGCGGCAAGCGCCGTCACGGTGAGGTTCACGCTCAGGACCCCGCAGGTGAGCGCGATGCCGAGCCGCTTATTTATTCTCAGCATCTCCGTCACGAGATAGCCCGCAAGCGAAAGCCACAAAAGCGACATAAGCCCGTTTATCCACGGCAGACTCGCAAAGCGCCCGAGGGCAAGGTCATACAGGGGCTTCAAAAATCGCCCGAGCTGCAGCTTCCATTTCCAATACGCGGCGTCGGACACGACCTCGTAAAGCGAATCGTGCGAGGGCTGGAAATTCAAAAACGCATATGCGTGCGCAATAAGCCCTATGGCAAACGTAAAAATAAAGCAGGAAACGAGTCTCTGCTTATCGACATATTCAAAAATCCCACGGCGTTTTTCGCAGCGAAGGGCTTCGTTTTCCATGATTTTCTCCGTTCAGCTTCATTATGACATATTTTACATTCATAAGCTCCGTTCTGTCAATAGCGCACTCGGAATATTAAGTAAATCGTTGATTTTTGCGTTGCGCTGCGTTAAAATATTTTATCATAATTCCGCAGGAGGCATGGAAAATGAGCTATATTCCCACCGTTGAGCAGGCAAAAGAGCTTATCATGAAATACAACAAGGAGCCGTTTCACCTTCAGCACGCCGAGACCGTTTCCAAGGTCATGGGCGAGCTTGCCAAGGAATACGACCCCGAAAACGTCGAATTCTGGGCTGCCGTGGGTATGCTCCACGACATAGATTTTGAGCTCTATCCCGACGAGCACTGCGTCAAGGCGCGCGAAATGCTGCGCGAGCTTGACATCGACGAGCGCGTCATTCACGCCGTCATCAGCCACGGCTACGGCATCTGCATCGACGTCGAGCCCGAGCTTTTCATGGAAAAGGTCCTGTTCGCGGCAGACGAGCTGACGGGGCTCATCGGAGCCGCCGCGCTCATGCGCCCGACCGGCATTTCCGACATGGAGCCAAAGTCCGTGAAAAAGAAATTCAAGGACAAAAAATTTGCCGCGGGCTGCTCGCGCGAGGTCATACTTCGCGGTGCGCAGATGTGCGGCTGGGAGCTTGATACGCTCATCGCAAAGACCCTTGACGCGATGCGCGCATGATGAAATGATAAAAATATATTTTGCCGTGCTCGCCTCGCTCGACGAAGACGCGGCGCTCGCCCTCGTTTCTCCCGCGCGGCGCGAAAAGGCGCTCGCCATATCCGCCGGAGCTGCCCGCAGGCAGAGCCTCGGCGCTGCCCTATTACTGCACAGCGTCTTCGGGCGCAGCGACTGCTCCGTCACGGAAAACGGCAAGCCGTTTTTCGCGGGCTCGGACGCGCATTTTTCCCTTGCGCACTGCCGTGACACCGTCGTTTGCGCCGTGTCGGACGCGCCCGTGGGAGTCGATATCGAGCTTGAGCGGCAAAACGGCATTGCGCTTGCACGGCGCTGGTTTGCGCCCGACGAGGCGATGTCCGTCGAAAATGCAGCAGACTCGAACGCGGAGTTTTGCGCAGTTTGGACGGTGAAGGAGAGCTATATAAAGCTTCGCGATCTTCGCCTTGCGGATATGCCCCGCTTCAGCGTGAACGCCCTCGACGCGCAGTACCGCTCGCTGCGTCTGGGCGAGTATCACCTCGCCTGCTGCGCCGACAGCATTGATAAAATCGAATTATTGCAACAAAAAATCTGAGGCTATACGGCCTCAGATTTTTTGCAGACTGCTGCAAAACCTATGCTGCTGAGGAAAGATAACCGCGCAGCGGGGGAGCTTGAGGGGGC
>USPI01000142.1 GCA_900556535.1 uncultured Eubacteriales bacterium
GAAGATATGAAGAAAAGGAGTGACACCATGGAAAAGTCAAAGGTGTATTTTATTAAGGATATAAGCTCCGAGAACGTTATTAAGGCATATGAAGCGCTCGGCATTGAGCTCAAGGGCAATGTCGCCGTGAAGCTGCACAGCGGCGAGCCGGGAAACCAGAATTTCCTGCGCCCCGATTTCATGAAGAGCGCCGTTAATCATGTGAACGGCACGATAGTCGAGTGCAACACCGCGTATGACGGCGGCAGAGATACCACCGAGCGCCACAAGGAGACCATGCAGCTTCACGGCTGGATCGAGATAGCGGACGTGGACATCATGGACGCGGAGGGGCAGGTCGAGCTCCCCGTTTCCGGCGGCAAGCAGCTTGAGACGAACTATGTCGGCAAAAACCTGCTCGATTACGACAGTATGCTCGTTCTGTCTCACTTCAAGGGTCACCCCATGGGCGGCTACGGCGGTGCGCTCAAAAACATTTCCATCGGCATCGCGTCGAGCTACGGCAAGAGATACATCCACGGCGTCAGAGACATCGATAACTTCTGGCACTCGGATCACGACAGCTTTCTTGAGTGCATGGCGGACGCGGCAAAGAGCGTGGTCGATCACTTCGGCGGCAGGATGGCGTTTGTGAACATCATGAAGAATATGTCCGTTGACTGCGACTGCTGCGCAGTTGCGGCAGACCCCAAGATAGGCGATATCGGCATCCTCGCCTCGCTCGACCCCGTTGCGATCGATCAGGCCTGCATAGACCTTGTCTACGCAAGCGACGACTCCGGCAAGAGCGACCTCATAGAGCGCATCGAATCGCTCAACGGCATCCACACAATCGAAGCCGCCGCCGAGATCGGCGTGGGCAGCCGCGAGTACGAGCTTATAGAGCTTTGAGCATGAAAAAGCTTGTCCTCGGCGTGCTGGCGCACGTGGACGCGGGAAAGACCACTCTGTCCGAGGCGCTGCTTTATACGACGGGCAGCATAAGAAAGCTCGGCAGAGTTGACCACAGAAACACTGCGCTCGACACGTATCAGATCGAGCGCGAAAGAGGAATAACCGTATTTTCAAAGCAGGCGCAGCTTCGAACGGACAAAATGGAGCTGTGCCTTCTCGACACGCCCGGACACGCGGATCTGACTGCGGAGACCGAGCGCACCCTCGGCGTCATCGACTATGCGCTGCTCGTCATATCCGGCACGGACGGCGTGCAGGCGCACACGGAAACGCTGTGGCGGCTGCTCGAAAAATACGGTGTGCCGGTCATGATCTTCGCAACGAAAATGGATCTGGAAATCTGCGAGCGGGAGAGGATACTCTCCGAGCTGCGCGAGCGGCTTTCGGAGGGCTGCTACGATCCGCTTGACGGCAGCGAAGAAAACGCCGAGCGTATCGCGGTCAGCGACGAGCGGCTTTTTGAAAAATACGCAGGCGGTGAGCGCATAGACGATGCGGATATTGCCGGCGCGATACGCGCAAGACGGCTGTTTCCCGTGCTATTCGGCTCGGGGCTCAAGCTCGAGGGCGTAGAGGAGCTTGTTTCGTTCATCGAAAAATTCGCCGTTGCGCCCGAGTACGGCGCACAATTCGGCGCGAAGGTCTATAAGATCATGCGCGACGGGCGCGACAGGCGCCTTGCCTGCATGAAAATAATCGGCGGCACGCTTAAAAACCGCGACAGCGTAAACGGTGAGACCGTGACGGAACTCAGAGTTTACAACGGCGCGGGCTACGAGACCGTGCAGGAGGCGTCTGCGGGCAGCATCGTTGCCGTGCAGGGGCTTGGCAATGCGTATGCGGGACAGGGGCTCGGTTTTGAGGGCGATATGCTCCCGCCGGAGGCAGAGCCGGTGCTGTCCTACACGGTGGAGCTTCCCGAGGGCGCGGACAAGCCCGACGCGCTCAAAAAGCTGCGGCAGCTTGAGGATGAGGACCCGCAGCTCAGGCTCGAATGGAATGACGTCACAAAGACCATACATATTCATCTCATGGGCAGAGTGCAGACGGAGGTGCTCACGCAGCTTATCCGCGAGCGCTTTGATATGGATGTGCGCATCGGCGCGGGCGGCATAGCGTATAAGGAAACGATAGCCGAGCCCGTGTACGGCGCGGGGCATTTTGAGCCTCTGCGCCACTATGCCGAGGTGCACCTTCTCATTGAGCCCATGGAGCGCGGCTCGGGGCTGCGCTTTGAAAGCCGCTGCTCGACCGACGAGCTCGACCGCAACTGGCAGAGCCTCATCATGAGCGAGCTTGAAGCAAAAACGCATCTGGGCGTTCTCACGGGCTCGCCGCTGACGGACGTTAAGATAAGCCTCATCGCGGGCAAGGCGCACGTTAAGCACACCGAGGGCGGCGACTTCCGCGAGGCGGCGTGCCGCGCGGTGCGGCAGGGGCTTATGAAAGCAAAAAGCGTGCTGCTTGAGCCGTGGTACGAGTTTCGCATCGAGCTTTCGCCCGAGCACATCGGCAGAGCCATAAGCGATATTCGTGCCATGTCGGGAAAATTCGACACCGAGGGCAGCAGTGTTATTTTCGGCACCGCGCCCGTTTCGGAAATGAGCGGCTATGCCGAGGTTTTGGCGTCCTACACCTCCGGCAAGGGCAGGATAAGCCTGCGCAGCGCAGGATATTACCCCTGCCACGATGCGCAAAGGGTCATCGAGGCCGCGGGCTACGAGCCGGAGAGCGACCTTCCGAATACGCCCGACTCCGTTTTCTGCTCGCACGGCTCGGGAACGATAGTAAAGTGGAGCGAAGCGGATAAGTTCATGCATCTTGACCCCGCCGCGGAGAGGGATACCGCGCCCGCCGCGCCGCTGCACAGGTTTTATACCATCGACGACGCGGAGCTTGAGGCAATCATGGAGCGCGAATTCGGCCCCGTGCGCCGCAGACAGTACACCCGCGCACAGCCCGTGCGCAGCGAGGAGCTTTCCGTTATGCCGTCCAAGCGCGAGTACGTCATCGTGGACGGCTATAACTTCATTTTCGGAACGGCTGAATACGCCGCTCTTGCAAAGCAGTCGCTCGACCTTGCCCGCACAAGGCTCACCGACGTGCTGCGAAGCTACCGCGCCATGCGTGACTGCGAGCTTGTCCTCGTATTCGACGGCTACCGCGTTTCGGGAAACACCGGCGAGCGCGAGACCAGCGGCATCCGCACGGTCTACACGAAGGAAAACGAGACCGCCGATATGTACATCGAGCGCCTTGCAAACGACATCGGCAAAAACTACTCGGTCAAGGTCGTCACGAACGATTCGCTCATTCGCCTGTCCGCGATGCGCTCGGGAGTGCTGAGAATGTCGGTTGCGGAGTTTGAGTCCGAGCTGCGGCTTGTGATGGAAAAAATCATGGAGTATATAGATGGAAAACGATGAGCTTTTAAGGCGCGCGGAGGATCTGTGCCGCCGCTGCGAAAAGACCGCGAGCGTGACGCACACGGCGTTTCTCACGCCTGCGGAGCAGTTTGCCATATCGGCATGGGCGCAGCGGATGCCCGACTGCAATATGATATTGCTCGGCGGCAGCGAGGGCTGCGAGCGCCGTGCGGCATTTTTCCTGCCGTTTTATATTTCCGCAGATGAAATAAACGCCTCGGAATACATAAGCGCCCTGCGCGTCAAGGCGCATTTTGCTCAGCCGGGACACCGCGACTACATGGGCGCGATACTGGGGCTGGGCATAAAGCGCGAATGGCTCGGCGATATATGGGTCAGCGGCGAGGACGCAACGGTGTTCGTTTTAAAAAGCGTCGAGCGGCATATTGCCGACGGGCTCGACAAGGTCGGGCGAGCGGGCGTTAAGGTGAGCCCTGCGCGGCTTGAGGATATAAAGGCGCCCGAGCGCAAGGTGAAGAAAGTCTCGTTCTCGGTCAAGAGTATGCGCTTTGACGCGGTGCTTGCGGGACTTTTCGGTCTTTCGCGCACACAGGCGGCGTCGCTCATAGCCGAGGGGGAGGCGAGCCTCAACTATTCCGAGTGCACCAAAAACGACGCCGCGGTCGGAGCGGGGGACATTATCTCCCTGCGCGGTCACGGAAAGGCCGAGGTCGCGTCCTCCGGCGGCGTGAGCCGCAAGGGCAGACTTTTCGTCGATGCCGAGATATATAAATAAGAAGCGGCGGAGCTGAGTGCTCCGCACAGCGTGTCAAAAAAGTCTGTGACTTTTTTGCACGCTGAAAAAACGCCACATTTTTTGTGAAGCTCAAGCTTCACGAAAAATCTCGCTTCGCTCGTCAAAAAGCCTG
>USPI01000143.1 GCA_900556535.1 uncultured Eubacteriales bacterium
CCTATATGCATGAAATTGTCGAGCAGGCGAAGCGGGATGGCTATGTGACCACGCTCTTTGGCCGCCGCCGTGAGCTGCCGGAGCTCAAAAGCAGCAACTTCAATATCCGCTCGTTCGGCGAGCGCGTTGCGCTCAACACCCCCATTCAGGGCACGGCAGCGGATATCATCAAGCTGGCCATGATTCGCGTCGACGCGGCGCTCCGAAGGCAGAAGCTCAAGGCGCGGCTCGTTTTGCAGGTGCACGACGAGCTGATCGTCGAGTGCCCGGTCAAGGAAGCGGAGCAGGTCAAAAAAATTGTGACCGCCGAGATGGAAAACGTCGTGCAGCTGAAGGTCCCGCTGCTGGCGGAAGCGAAGTCCGGCGCGAGCTGGTATGAGGCAAAGTAAAGAACATGACGGAACTTACCATAACACCGATGGAGCCGGAGCATCTTGCGCAGATCGCCGCGCTGGAAATTGCCTGCTTTTCTGACCCCTGGCCGGAGTCAATTCTTGTACGTGAGCTGCAGAACCCGCTGAGTCTCTGGCTCTGCGCCGTAGACGGCGATACCGTCGCTGGCTATATTGGCAGCCAAACCGTTCTGGGCGAATCCGATATGATGAACATTGCGGTCCATCCGGATTATCGCCGGAGGGGCGTTGGCCGTGCGCTCGTTCTTGCGCTGTGTAAGGCGCTGAGAAGACAGATGCTGGCGTCGGCCCTGACGCTCGAGGTCCGGGATTCCAACGCGCCCGCAATCGCGCTCTATGACTCGCTCGGCTTTGAGCAGATCGGCCTGCGGAAAAACTATTACCAACACCCCAAAGAGGATGCACGCATTCTCAGAAAGGAACTGAAATGAAAATTCTTGCCGTGGAATCCTCCTGTGACGAAACTGCCGTCGCTGTCGTGGAGGACGGAAGAACAGTTTTGACGGACTGCATCGCCTCACAGGTCGCACTGCACCGGCTTTACGGCGGCGTTGTGCCGGAGCTGGCCTCGCGCAAGCATATTGAAGCAATTTACGCGCTGGCAGACGAGGCACTTTTCCGCGCGTCCATAACGCGGCAGGAGATCGACGCGATTGCCGTGACGTATGCGCCGGGGCTGATCGGCGCGGTGCTGGTGGGCGTAAATTTTGCGAAGGCGGCGGCGTACAGCCTCGGCGTGCCGCTCGTTCCGGTTCACCATATCCGGGGGCATATCGCGGCCAATTATCTGGCGTATCCCGATCTGGAGCCTCCGTTTTTGTGCCTTGTCGTCTCCGGCGGACATACGATGATCGTCGACGTGCAGGATTACACAAAATTTCACATCATGGGCACAACGCGCGACGACGCGGCAGGGGAGTGCTTTGACAAGATCGCCCGCGTGATCGGTATGCCGTATCCCGGCGGCGCGGCGCTTGACAAAGCGGCGCAGACCGGCGACGAAACAAAATATCCCATGCCGCATACGAAGCTCAGCGGAAATCCGCTCGATATGTCTTTCTCCGGTCTCAAAACAGCGGCGCTGAACCTCATCCATACACATGAGCAGCGCGGTGAGGCGCTGGATATCCCGTCGCTTTGCGCGTCGTTTTCCAAGGCGGTCAGTGATATGCTCGTGCCGCGGACGATGCAGGCATTGAAGGAAACTGGCTACAAAACGCTTGCCATCGCGGGCGGCGTCGCTGCCAATTCCCGCATTCGGGGCGAGTTCACGCGCGAAACACAGCGGCTCGGCGTTCGTCTGTGCATGCCGCCGCTCAGCCTCTGCGGCGACAACGGCGCCATGATCGGCGCGCAGGGCTACTACGAATATCTGGCCGGAAAACGCGCAGGGCAGGATCTCAACGCCTATGCAACGATGAGTCTGGAAAACGGATAAAAAAGAACGGAGAAAGGCCCCCTGCCGGTAAGACAGTAAAATTCAAACTTCTCGGAACAGGCATGATTCGATCATGCCTGTTCCGCTTTTAGCAGTTCATCCTAGGTGACCCCAGATAAAGATCGAACTGCAGAACACGCCATTCTACTGACAGCGGAGGGCAAGGCAACGAACTTTATCCCTCACTTTTTCAAAACAACTTGACAGATTCAAATAACAAGAGTATAATACAACATGACAATGATAGTTGTCATTAAGACAAGTAAAATCGTCAGACGGAGGTGCTGCATGATACTGCAAAATCGCTTGAAAGTATTCAGGGCGATCCTGAATGTGAATCAGCAGGAAATGGGGCGCTTATGCGGCGTATCACGGCAAACGATCAGCCTGATCGAGCGCGGCGATTATTCGCCGTCCGTTACACTTGCTCTGACGATCGCAAAGGTATGCGGCGTTACGGTTGAAGAAGTCTTCTATTTACAGGAGGAAACGGAAAATGAAAAATGACGAAATCAAAGAGGCAAATCGAAAAGCTCTGCCTAAGTTTTTGCTTTTTGCGGTCGTATGTGCGATTGTCGGCGGTGTAATCGGCTATTACTCCGGTTATGGTGCGGCAAAAGGAGGGATGGATGAACTGGTCGGCATGATGAAAGAAACGGGAGCGTTTTTCGGAACGCACATTGCTCCGTGGCTGATGGTTGCGATAGCAATCATCGTGCCTGTACTCTGCCTCCCGATTTATCGGAGTGCAAAGAAATTGCTCGCTGCGTGGGATGGCGAGGATGAGGCTATCTCGGATACTATTGACCGAAAGTTGTCTGTCGTAATTTGGATCGCGAGCGCAAGCTTTATCGTCGCCTATTTTCTGATCGCGGCATCCTATTCGGGAGGTTTTGCAATATTTGACGACATGGAGAAAACCATTGTATTTCTCATCGGTATCGTCTCTTTCTTCGCTATTATGATTGAAGCGATCCTCTTTCAGCAAAAGTGCGTAGATACAACTAAGCAAATGAATCCCGAAAAGAAAGCGTCCGTCTACGATATGAGATTTCAAAAAAAGTGGATTGACGACTGCGATGAAGCCGAAAAAATTATGATCGGCAAGTGTGCGTTCAAAGCATACTCCGCAACAAATGCGGTGTGTACGGTTTTGGCGATCGTGCTTGCGGTCTGTGCGCTTGTGTTCGACATTGGATTCCTGCCCTCATTTACTGTATGCCTTATTTGGGCTGTAAATATATCGATGTACTGTAAAGAAGCAATGCGATATTCCGAAGCAGGAAATAGAATCTCCTGAATATAAATTGGGAGGGATGCGCAAATGGACAGTCTTTACCTCATTTTGCTTGCCCTGTTCCTTCTTGTGATTATCCCATGGATCATGCGGCAAAGGAGACTGGCAGCAGTCAGGCATATTTTGAATCAAAAAAAGCAGAACAAGGAGAACAGTGAAATGAAAGAACTGGCAAAACGGTTTATCGGCGAAGAGTGCATCATTTATACGATCACTTCAAATGACGGCAGCGTACAGGGAGTGATAAAAGAAATTGACGACGGCGGTATGGTCATAGAGAAGAAGACGGGAGAACTGGAGATTATCAATCTGGATTTTGTCACCCGTATCCGGCAGTATCCGAGAAAGAAGAACGGAAAGAAAAAGGACATCGTATTGGACTAAGTATCCGAGCGGAAAATCGGTGATTTTCTACCCTTATATGTGCAAAACAGGCGGCGCCCAACCGAAGCTGAGTGCCGCCTGTTTTTGTTGTCCAATCCTGCCCGGCAGATGCCAATTTTGCAGTTATCTCAAATTACTGCCTTATCGGCACACGCCAAAACCGCTGCCGGTTTTCTCCGTTTTTTTAATATGCAGTTAGCAATCAGATTCGCAGCAGCCGCTTGGCATTCCCGCCGAGAATGGCCGCTTTTTCCTCATCCGAGAGGGGAAGTGCGCGGATATGCCGCAGCTCGGTCTGCGGGTCTGCCCACGGGCTGTCTGTGCCGAACAGGACGCGCTCTGCGCCGAACGTGCGGACGAGGTTCACGAACGCTTCATCAGAAAGCCATTGGGGATCGCCCTCCTCCGCCTCTGCCGGACGGAGCGAGAAGGCCGTGTCCAGCAGAGCCGGGGTATCCGCAAGTAGCTCCGGAACTTCTTCCCAGCAGCACCAGCCACCCATATGCGCCAGCACCAGCGTCACAGGACCGACCTGACGAAGCGCATTTCTCACCTTTTCCGGCGTGCAGCATCGGCAGCCGGGAAAGCCAATATCGAAGCCTGCATGCGTCACGACGATCAGCCCAAGCTCGCCCGCCCGCTCTAAAATGCGCAGATATTTTGGATCGTCCAGATCGGTCTGCTGATA
>USPI01000144.1 GCA_900556535.1 uncultured Eubacteriales bacterium
GGGGTTTTCGACGATCATGATGCCGAATTTATCCTTGAGATACTCAAAGCGCTCCTTCATATATCCTGCGACGAGCACGACGCTGTCGATGCCCGCGTCCTTTATCTGGCGTATCTGCCGCTCTATGAGCACCTCGCCGCGCACCGTGAGAAGTCCCTTGTGGGTCTCATAAGAAAGCGGCGCAAAACGGCTCGAGGTGCCGGCTGCCATTATTATTGCGTTATCAACTCTGTACAAAGCTTTTCCTCCATTTAATCCTTGCCGCTCAAAACTGCATTACTTGCAACGAGCTCCCATGCGTTTTTGTTCCAAATATCGCCGTGTACGGTGTACCAGTTACCGGCAATGAACTGCGTTCCGCAGTTAGTGTTTACGTCCCACTCGTACGAGTGCAGCAGGCGCTGCTCGGTTTTGGGCTTCGAAACGACGTCGATGCGGTTTCCGGTGAAGGGGTTTACGGGATTTTCGATAACGCCCTTCACAGCCAAAAGCGGAACGTCGGCAGAGAGCATGAATTCATCGGAAGTCGTAAAGCCCTCGGCGTTAAAGTCCTTGACCATGAGCAGCGAGGCAAAGCCCTCCGCGTCCATGCCGTCGTTCGTTATAAGCTCGGAAAACTGCCCCATGCTGCCGCCGTGGTCGGACATGACGATTATTCTCGTGTTGTCATACACGCCGTTTTCGCGCATATAGTCAAACCATTTTCCGAGCTGGAGCATGGCTGCGACGTTGACCTGATAGTGGGCATATTCCGTTCTGTCGTTCATGGTCATCGTTCTTCCGCCAAGGGTAAAGCGGTCTGCGTGCTCAAGCTCATACTGAGTGTTGTCCACGGTCGGCGCGGGGACGTACGCAGGCTCCTGGAGCAGCATAGGCTCGTGGGTCGTGTCGTTGGTCATGACCATATAGGTGTTCGTATTATCGCGGCTTATCTTCGTAATATTCGGGAGATTGCCGAGGACGTTGTAGGAATTCATGAAAACTCCGTCAATGCCGCTTGCCGTGAGCGCATCGTCGGTAGTCTGTCCCGAGTAGCCGTAGGTGCCCAGCAGAGTTCCCTGATTATACGCGCCGTAGTCGTAGAGGTTTTTCTGAATGCACAGGGGCGCGACCTTCATGAGCGAATAGCAGAAAAAGTTGCGCTTATTGTTGTCTATGGACTGCTGCTTGAGCTCCGGCTCCGTAAACTGTCCGCGGACGTTAAATTTTCTTATTTCGGGATATTCGTCAAATATCGTCAGATCCGGAATGTATCTGTAGCCTGCGTAAACAGGCTCGAGCACCGTCACGTCAAAGCCGTTTTTGCTGAACATGACAGGCAGCACCTTGAGCGCCTCGTCGTGCTTATCCAAAAGCAGCTCCTTATCGCGCGAATTAAGCTTCTCCGGAGTGTATTCATATCCGGCAAACAGCGACGGAGTGCTCATATTCGTCTTGAGCCCGAGAGATGCCGTGTTGCTGTAATAGGTAAAGCCGTCAAACTGCGCCTTGAGCTCCGGCTTTTCGTTGAAAATATAGGGAACATAGGGTCCAATACCGCGGTCGAGCATCAGAACGACAACGTTTTTGCCCGTTTTGCTGAGGGTGAAGGTGGGGGTAGTACCATCGGTGACGGAGTTCGTTTCCAGCTCCTCGATAGAGCGGACGATGCCCGTGTTCACGGCTGACATACACACCGTTGCTATTATCGCAACGGCAATAACGCCGGGGATATGCTTTTTCCACTTCGTCGCCGCAAGGAAAAACACCGCAAATACAACGAGAACGACGGCAATGTTAACGAGCATCTGCTCCGGCGTGAAGCTGAGACCGTTGTCGAATTTAAGCCCCGCCGAGAGGTTTCCGAGTCCGCGCCCGAAGAACATATAGTCGGCGATGGCAATGCCGCACAGCGCCCACACGCACTTATCCATAAACGCCTTGACCGAGGGCTTTGCAAGTCCGTAGAAAATGCCGAACCAAACGACAAAGGTGCCGACGGCAAAGCAGAACGAGCTTACGATATACCACACGGGGTGCAGGAAGTTTGTCATATCCGCAAACTCCTGCGGCGAGGCTGCTATGACCGCCGAGGGTATGAGAAGACCGGTGAGAACGGCGAGGAAAACGCCGCCCATGACGAAAATTTTCTTATTCGGCTCCTTATCCGCAAGCTTTTCGGGCAGCTTCACCTTACCCTTTAAGAGCACGACGAGCATCGGTATCTGAAGCGCTATGCCCGCGGCAGCGAAAAACACCGTGCGGCGCAGCGTCGGATTTGCATAGAAGCCGAGCCCGTACACCATGGTGGCTATGCCCGCGAGTGAAAACAGCACGCCGAGTATGACGTCCGAGTGCTTGAGTTTATAAAAAATCGTTTTCACGAGCGAAAACAGGTTATTCAGCGTCCAGTAGAATACAAGTCCTGCGGGCGAGGTGTAGAGAAAAACGAGGAAAAACAGTGCCATTGCATAGAGCTGTATCTTCGTTTTCGGCAGGCTGCCCTTGGTGAAAATAACACAGGAGACGAGGTTGATTGCCGTCATGATAAGCGGCATGACGTTCACGGTGAGCCCCGCCACGACCAAAAGTCCGTCGGGTGCGCCAAGGTCTCTTATGGGACCAAAGGCAACGCCGTTTAAAAGCTGCAAATTTGACAGGAACACATATGCCGCAATGAAAAACGGTATCTCAAGAAACAGCGAGGTCGCGCCCTTGAGAACGTAGGTCGGCTTATAGTCGTTCTGACGGTAATAGGTCTGGAGCATCATCATGCGCTCGTCGCCGCGGAAGGTCTTTTTTATATGCGAAACGCCCTTGTGCAGCCGAAGCTCCGTCACGCGCTCCTCCTCCTGCATGGCGTCAGCGCGTCTGTACAGCGGCAGCACGAGGAAGTTCATCGCAAGGCTCAGCGCGATTATGGCAAGTCCGGGGTCACCGACGACTCTGTTTGCAATGACGAACACCACTTCAAAAAGAAGCTGCAGCGGCTTAATGAGCAGTGTCCCTAATATGTCCCAAAATGACATTTTATTTTTCTCCTATCTCGGTGTCGGAAGTCGCTTTTTCGGAAAGCTCGGCAAGCTTGCGCTCAAGGTAATCAGCCGTGTTGCGCGCGCCCTGCCCCATGTGCTCCCAGGTCTGCGCTCTCGCCTCGTCGCGCCCTGCCTGATAGCGCGGATCCTCAAGGCAGGCGTCTATTATCTCGCGCAGGCGCGGCATATTCTCCTCGGTGAGCTTCTGTCCTATGCGCGGCAAAACGTCGAACGTCCAATACGGCGTATCGAGCCACCATGCGTCATAGGGTGAGCTGTCAAACTCGGTGTCGGTGTAAATAACGGGCTTATCGTACACGAGCGAGAAGTCGAAAATTACGCCGGAAAAATCGGAAATGAGGATATCCGAGCGGCGCAGGACGCCGTAGTTATCCGCATCGCGGTTCCATTCAAGGCGCTCGGAGTCGGGATAGTCGCGCATGAGCTTGTCCATCATGTCCTTTTCGGAGTTAAAAGACTGCGGGTGCGGGCGGATGATAACGTGATAGCCCGTTGCGAGCAGGGTGTCGATTATCCTGCCGCCGTATTTTTTAAGTATGGCGCTCTCGCCCCAGGACGGAGCCAGCAGCACCGTGCGCTCATGCTCGGGCAGCGGAGGGTCTGCGTGCAGCCGCGCAAGCATATCGTCCATATACGGTATGCCGACCTTGACGATCTCCTTTTCGGGGAGATTTCTGAGCCTTTCGAGTGCGCGTACCTGCTCGACCTGATACTGACCCGAGAGCAGGATCGCATCGTAATAGTCGATACCGAACATGCGGTAGCCGCTTATGTCGCTTGCCGCGTGAGGCAGATGAACATAGTAGTCTACCTGCTTTGAACGCTTCCACTGATAGACATCAAGCCCCGGCGTGGTTGACATAACGACCGAGGCATTGAGAAAATTCAGCTTGGCAAAGGCCTTGTTGCCCTCGCCTATAAATTCGCTTTTTACGTGCTCGAGGCCGCACTCGAGCGCAGGGTCATCCTGCGACGCGGTCATGTAGACCGTGTCGATGCCCTTTTTATCGAGCTCGCGGCAGACGGGTCTGAAAACACTCCAGTACCGCTTGTCATCGGAAAAAATGACCAGCGGTATCTTGTCTGCTCCGACATCGACCTTCTTGCCGCCGCTGAGTATAAAGCGCAGCTTCAAGATCCATGACTTGAGCATATATGTGACAGCTCCGATTAT
>USPI01000145.1 GCA_900556535.1 uncultured Eubacteriales bacterium
CCGACCCACCTTCCCCTCAAGGGGAAGGCAAGTGCCGTAACAATTACGCTGCCTTGTCTTTTCGGCATTTCAAATAGCCAAAACTTCCGACCCTGCGGGCAACTGCCGTTTAGCCAATGCGCCACGAACAATGGAAATTGATTATACTGCGGTATCACGGTGACGCACTGCCGACAAAGACGCGACAGCGGGCGAGCAATGCTCGCCCCTACAGTCTTGTCGGAAGTGCTGACAAAGACCGCACTCATGGGAAGCGGCAGTTTTACGGTTTTGTCGGTATTCTCGATACCGTGTTCACGCAAAAACCGTATCCGCAGCTGCGTCAAAGCGCCTGTGAAAATTCTTTGATGAATTTGCGGGCCTGATCGACGATGCGGGTGTTTGATCTCAGGCGCAGGCTGACGCGCGGGGTCGAGCCCGCCTCGACTTTGAGAAAGCCCTTATATTCGGGCCTTGCGTACAGCGCGGAGATGCGCTCCATGTCAAAATCGCCGAGCGAGAAGATGAGCTTGCCGGCGCGCTGTTGGATATCGGTGACGCCCGCGCGCCCCGCCTCGCCGCGCAGCAGCGCCACGTTTATAAGCGCGCTCACACCCGAGGGCAGGTCGCCGAAGCGGTCGATGAGCTCGTCAATGAGATCGTCCGCCTCATCCTCCGTGCGCAGCAGCGCGATGCGGCGGTAGATATCCATGCGCTGCCCCTCGGCGGGGATATACGACGCGGGGATATTTGCCGCGACCGCGAGGTCGGCAGAGCACTCTGCGCGATGCTCGACCTTTATGCCGCGCTCCTCAAGCACCGCCTCACTGAGCAGCTTCATATACATATCATAGCCCACGTCCGTCATGTGCCCCGACTGCTCCGCGCCGAGCAGACTGCCCGCGCCGCGAATTTCGAGGTCGCGCATGGCGATCTTGAAGCCCGAGCCGAACTCGGCAAACTCGCGTATCGCCTCGAGGCGCTTCTGCGCGTCCTCGGTGAGCACCTTGTCCTGACGGAAGGTGAGATACGCCGAGGCGCGGCGGGTGCTGCGTCCGACTCTGCCGCGGATCTGGTGGAGCTGCGCAAGCCCCATTCTGTCCGCGTCCTCGATGATGAGGGTGTTGACGTTGGGAATGTCGATGCCTGTTTCGATGATGGTCGTGCACACGAGAATTTGAATTTTCCCGTCGGCAACGTCCTCCATCACTGACGCGAGCATCTCCTTATCCATCTGTCCGTGCGCGACTCCGACGGTGACCTCGTCATCGAGCATCTGCCGTATTTTCGCCGCGGTGCGGTCGATGGTGCTGATGCGGTTGTGCAGGTAATACACCTGCCCGCCGCGCTGAATTTCGCGCCTTATCGCGTCGCACAGAATTCCCCAGTCGTGCTCCATGACGAAGGTCTGCACGGGCAGTCTGTCCTGCGGCGGCTCGTCGAGCGAGGACATATCCCTGATGCCCGAAAGCGCCATATTGAGCGTGCGCGGTATCGGGGTCGCGGAGAGCGTGAGCACGTCAACGCCGCGGCTCATCTCCTTTATATGCTCCTTGTGGCTGACTCCGAAGCGCTGCTCCTCGTCAACGATGAGCAGACCGAGATTTTTAAATTCGATATCCTTTTGCAGCAGGCGGTGCGTGCCGATAACAAGGTCGCAGCTGCCTGATTTTATATTCTCAAGCGTCTTTTGCACCTGCGCGGGGCTGCGGAAGCGGCTGAGCACCTCGACGCTCACGGGAAAGCCGAAAAAGCGCCGCACGGCGGTCTGATAGTGCTGCTGGGCGAGCACGGTCGTCGGAACGAGCATCGCCGCCTGACGGTTATCGAGAATGCACTTCATCGCCGCGCGCAGAGCCACCTCCGTTTTGCCGAAGCCGACGTCGCCGCACAGCAGTCTGTCCATGGGCGTCGCCGCCTCCATGTCGGCTTTGATTTCGTTAATGCTGCGGAGCTGATCGTCCGTTTCCGTGTAGCCGAAGTTATCCTCAAACTCGCGCTGCCACGGGGTATCGGCGGCAAACGCATGACCAGGAACGCTCATTCGCTCGGCGTAAAGCTTTATTAGCTCGCCCGCCAGCTTCTTCGTCGCGGCCTTCGCCCTCGTGCGAGCACGCGACCACTCCGCGCCGCCCATTTTTGAGAGCTTCACGGTCTGCCCTTCGCCCGCACCGAGATATTTCGTCACCATGTCCAGCGCCGTCGCGGGAACGTAAAGCGTGTCCGTTCCTGCGTAGCGGATCATGATATAGTCCTTCTCGAAGCCGTCCACCTTCATCTTTTTGACGCCCGCAAAGCGCCCTATGCCGTGCACCTCGTGAACGACAAGGTCACCCGGCGCAAGGTCGGCGTAGGAGTTTAGCTTTTCCCTGCCCGCGGGGAGCTTTTTTGCTGCCCTGTGCTTATGCTCGCGCACGCGCAGAAGCTGCATATCGCTTATGACGGCAAGCTTTATCCCGGGGTATTCTATGCCCGCCGACATTCCGCCGACGCTTATCGTGCAGCAGCCCTCCTCGGGCATTTTCTCCAAGTTTTCCTGAAGCGCCGCGCGTATACCGCCGTCCTTCAAAAAGCTTTGCAAAACCTCGGCACGGCGCATATCTCCCGCGAGCACGACCACGCGATAGCCCTGCTTTAAATACGCGGAAACGTCGTCAAAAGCGGTCTTTACAGAGCCCGCATACGAGGGCAGCTGCTTTGCCGCGATGCTCACGAGGGTCTTGGGCTCCAAGGGATAGCGCCCGACGGTGAAGGCGTCGGCCATATACATCGCGTGCTCGGAAAGCGCGTGCGTAAGCTCATCCCACGACGCTCTGTAAGCGCCCGCCTCCGACGCTATGAGACCTTTTTTGACAAGCTGCGACACGTCGTCGCCGAGCTGCTTCAGGTAGCCCTTGGCTCTGTCGGCGCAGCGCGGGGGCTGGTCGAAAAATACGATCGCTTCCTCGGGAATATAGTCGTATCCTGTCGATTTTTCGTACAAAAACGGCAGGTATCTGTCCGCGTTTTCGAGCTTTACGCCCTGCTCGATGCGCTCAATGTCGGCGCGCAGGGTATTTTCAAGCTCGGCAAGCTGCGGACTGCGGCGATGCCTTGCGCATTTGTCCGCCGCGGCGCACATCGTGTCGAGAAGTGTCGAAGCTCCGCCCGTCGCAAGCGAAACGAGGCTCTCTGCCGCGGGAAGGATTCGACAGCTTTCGACAGCCTCCGTCCTGCGCTGTGTTTTTATGTCGAAAAAGCCCATGCTGTCGACGTCGTCTCCCCAGAATTCGACACGCACAGGCTCGGAATATGTCGGAGAAAAGAAGTCGATGATGCCGCCGCGCCGTGCGTACTGGCCCGCGCCCTCGACCTGCTCGCAGCGGGTGTAGCCGCAGCGGATGAGCGCGCTCTCAAGCTCCTCGGGAGGGCAGCTCGTGCCGTCGGTGACCGTGAAGGCCGCCTCATCGAGCGTGTGCGGGGGTATCGTGCGCTGCATGAGCGAGGACACCGTTGCGACCGTAAGGGGGCTTTGGCCGCGCTTGAGGGCGTTAAAAACGCTCAGGCGCTTCTGCTCGATCTCGCGCGAGGCCGCCAGGGAGTTGTAAAACGTAAATTCGCGCGAGTACAGGGTGTTCACCGCCACGCCCGTCATCGCTTCAAGGTCGCGCGCAAAGCTGTCCGCGGAGCTGTCGTCGGGGCACACCACGAACACCGGCAGCTCCAGCCGCTCGTACAGCGCCGCCGCGAGATTTGCGCGGTGTATCGCCGAGAGCCCGGAAACGAGCGCAGGAAGTCCGCCGCTCTCCATCAGTCCCGGCAGCGCGGCAGCCTCCTTGTTTTTAAATATCTGCTGATTCAATATCTTCATAACCATATAATTATATTCTCATTCCCCCAAAATTTCAACCATTGCCATGGGGGCAGAGCGCCTTGGGATAGTACCGATACGGTTTTTGCGGTTGCACGGTAACGAGAGTGCCGACAAAACCGTAAAGCTGTCGCTTCCCATGAGTGAGATTTTAGTCCGCAGTCCGTCACCGTGCTTGCGCAATCAAAACCACCGCCATTGTTGGTGGCGCATTGCCCCTGCGGCAGCAGCCCCTCGCGGCGAGCGAGTGCCTTCCCCTTGAGGGGAAGGTGGGTTGCCGCTTGCGGCAAGCCGGATGAGGTGTTTAATTTCATCATTGTGAGGCTTTAATTCACCTCATCAGTCAGGCTACGC
>USPI01000146.1 GCA_900556535.1 uncultured Eubacteriales bacterium
ATGGAACAATCCGCAAGAATCTTGATATGCCGATATAAGCTTGCACTCGGAATATCCGGCAGCGCTTTCCGCAGCTCCTTGACCGTGCCGGTTTCGTGAAGCAAAAAATACTGAAAAATCCTCTGCCGAACAGGATTCATTACAATCTCCGCCAGCTCCATACGATGCCATCACTCCTCAAATTATTATCTAAACATATTATATTCTCGTTTTTGATAATGTCAAGAGGGACATTAAATCTGTCAAGGATATGGGGCTGATTTGAAGTCGAATTTTCTCATAAGGGAACAGCGGAACTAAAAAACGAAAAAGCCCGAAATCATCCGATTTCGGGCTTTTGAAGCGATATGGATGACAAAAGGCTGCACGCCGCAAACAAAAAAACTGCCACTCCAAAGGAATGGCAGTTTGGATATACGCAATTATCGCTTGCTGAACTGAGGTGCGCGGCGTGCAGCCTTGAGGCCGTACTTCTTACGCTCCTTCATTCTCGGGTCGCGGGTCAGGAAGCCTGCGGCCTTGAGGGATGCGCGGTAGCTCTCGTCAACGAGGAGCAGTGCGCGGGAGATGCCGTGACGGATAGCGCCGGCCTGACCGGAAACGCCGCCGCCTGCGACGGTTGCCTCGATGTCGACCTTACCGACGGTGCCGGTGGTGACCAGGGGCTGACGAACGATGAGCTTCAGGGTCTCGAGACCGAAGTAATCGTCGATATCACGGCCGTTGATGGTGATAGCGCCGGTGCCGTTGGGGATGAGGTGTACGCGGGCGACAGAGCTCTTTCTGCGGCCGGTGCCGTACATGTACGGTCTTTTGCACTTATAAGTTGCCATATTCTCTTCCTCCTATTAACGATCCCAAACTTCGGGCTTCTGAGCTGCGTGGGTGTGCTCTGCACCGGCGAAAACGCGCAGACGCTTGAGCTGCCACTGAGCGATGGTGTTCTTCTGCAGCATGCCGCGGACAGCAAGGCGCATTGCCAGCTCCGGACGGTTTGCCATCAGGTGCTTGTACTGGGTCTCCTTCAGGCCGCCGACCCAGCCGGAGTGAGTACGGTAGTACTTCTGCTCGAGCTTCTTGCCGGTGAGGACTGCGTCCTTGGCGTTGATGATGATGACGTAATCGCCGCAATCGACGTGGGGAGTATAAGTGGTCTTAAGCTTGCCGCGAAGCAGATCGGCGGCAACAGCAGCGGTCTTGCCGAGGGGCTTGCCTGCTGCGTCAAGGACGTACCATTTTCTTTCAACGGTCTCCTTGGTAAGCATGGTCGTGGACATATTCGTGCCTCCAAATTAAAATTAAATAATACTTTGACTTTTTAACGGGGCGCTATTAAAATATCTACATTAAAAATAGCGTGCTATATTTTTATACCACAGCAACGGGGCAGTGTCAACGGTTATTTTAATTTGCGCAGCGTAAACTCTCAAAATCTCGCAAATGCTCTCAAAAACTGCCCGAAGCTTAATTTCATTTTAATATTTCTCGGGAGAAAAGCTATGGACATCAGGGCTCTGAACGAATTCAGCGGCATAATCCGCAAGGCGGTTGACGACTACAACATGATACAGGAGGGCGACAGGATCGCCGTGGGCGTGTCCGGCGGCAAGGACAGTATGCTGCTGCTGCTTGCGCTCAAGCACCTGCAAAGCTACTATCCCAAGCACTTCGAGGTCGAGGCGATCACGATCGAGCTCGGCTTTGACGGCATGGACTTCACGCCCGTGCGCGAAATGTGCTCGGAGCTCGGCATACCCTACACCTGCCTGAAAACCGACATCAAGGAGATAGTTTTCGACGTGCGCAAGGAGTCGAATCCCTGCTCGCTTTGCGCGAAAATGCGCCGAGGCGCGCTCAACGACGCGATACGCGAGAGGGGCATATCCAAGCTCGCGCTGGGTCACCACTTTGACGACGCGGTCGAAACGTTTCTCATGAGCCTGCTGTTCGAGGGGCGGCTGAGCTGCTTCAGACCCGTGACCTTCATGGACCGCAGCGGCGTCACGCAGATACGCCCGATGATCTACGCCGGCGAGCAGAAAATAATAAACGTGGCACAGGCGCTCGATATTCCCATTGTCGAAAACCCCTGCCCGCAGGACAAGGCGAGCAAGCGCTACGAGATAAAAAAGCTCATAAAAACCCTCTCCGCCGAGTACCCCGACATGAAGAGCAAGGTCTTCGGCGCGATGCAGCGCCTGCCCCTGGCAGGCTGGGGCTTGAGCTGACGAGAGCAGAGCTGCCCGCCAAAACCGGCATGAGCCTGCTCCCGTCACCTCTTGAGACTAAAACAAAAACACCCGCAGGATGAGCAAATCGTCCTGCGGGTGCTGCGTTTTTGATGCTTATCAGTTTGCCGCCTTCATCGCGAGGAAGGCGTTTATGAAGCCGTCGATGTCGCCGTCCATGACGTTCTGGATGTTGCCGTTTTCAAAGCCGGTGCGGTGGTCCTTTGCGAGGGTGTAGGGCATGAAAACGTAGGAGCGGATCTGGCTGCCCCATTCGATCTTCTGCTGAACGCCCTTGATGTCGCTTATCTTCTCAAGATGCTCGCGCTCCTTGATCTCGGCAAGACGCGCGCGCAGCATATTGCGGCAGTTTTCGAGGTTCTGGAAGTGGCTTCGCTCGACCTGCGAGGACACGACGATGCCGGTCGGCAGGTGGGTCAGGCGGACTGCGGAGGAGGTCTTGTTGACCTTCTGACCGCCCGCACCGGAGGAGCGGTAAACGTCCATCTTGATGTCCTCGTCGCGCAGCTCGATCTCGTTGTCGTCGGTTATCTCGGGCATGACCTCGACTGCGGAGAAGGAGGTGTGGCGGCGTCCGGAGGAGTCAAAGGGGGAGATGCGCACGAGACGGTGGATGCCGTGCTCGCTCTTGAGGAAGCCGTAGGCGTTTTCGCCCTCGATCATGATGGTCGCGCTCTTTATTCCCGCCTCGTCGCCGTCAAGCAGGTCCATGAGCTTGACGCTGTAGCCGTGGCGGTCTGCCCACATATTGTACATACGGTAGAGCATCTGCGTCCAGTCCTGCGCCTCGGTGCCGCCCGCGCCCGCGTGGAAGGTGAGGATGGCGTTGTTTGCGTCGTATTCGCCCGTGAGCAGGGTGCCGAGGCGGGTCTCCTCGAGCTTTTTCTCGAACGCGGCAAACTCGCTCTGCAGCTCCGGCAGCATCGAATCGTCGTCCTCCTCGATCGCCATCTCGCACAGCGTCATCAGATCGTCCCAGCCCGAGCAGAGTTTCTGGTAGTTCTCGACCTTGCCCTTGAGCTGCTTGAGGCGCTTCTGCACGCGCTGAGAATTCTCAACGTCGTTCCAGAAGCCGTCGCGCGCGCTCTGACCTTCAAGCTCCTCGATCTCCTTTTCCGCCGACTCGAGATGCAGCGCCTCGCGCAGACCGTCAAGCGTCGGCTTGAGCGAATTGAGCTTACCTTTATATTCTTCAAATTCGATCATAATATCAGTCCTTAACAAAAATAGCTGTAATATTATACATGACCCGTGCGTGTTTGTAAACCTCTGCGTGGGGCAAATCGGCACAAACAGGCGCAAAAAACTGCTCTTCCCGCACTATTTCGGAAAGAGCAGTGTGCTTTCAGTCCTCTTCGCGCTGCTTTCGCTTACGCTGAACTATGTCAACGAGCAGCACCGCCGAGCATAGGTACATGAACAGACCGATGTAAGAGAACGCCGTCGCATTTTTGCCGAGCATGGAAACGGCTGTGTCAAAGTCCAGCAGAAGTATGCCGTCGACGCTCAGCTCAAGCACTTTCCCCTCACTGTTGGGGTGCAGGGTGAGCGTGAGCTGTGTGCCTTCGGGAAGGCTCTCAAGCGCAGACAGCAGCGAGCGGCTCACGCAGACGCCCTTAATATAGTATGAGCTGCCGTTTGTGCACTTGAGGTTTACGGAGCTCAGATCCGACGAGCTCGAGCCGCGGACTTTTTCGATTGACTCAAGCTGCACCGTGACGACCTCACAGTCATCTCTTTCGACCTGCGAGTTCCAATAGCGCATTCCGAATACGAACACGCTTCCGACGATCAATGATGCGATCGCGACAAAAAGCTGCTTTTGCAGGGACATAGTTTTGACGGTCATTGCGGCTTCTCCCTTTAGTGAAAAATTGTAATTAGATCGGAAGAGCACACGTCTGAACTCCAGTCACGTCCGCACATCTCGTAT
>USPI01000147.1 GCA_900556535.1 uncultured Eubacteriales bacterium
ATAATCCACTGCGGCGTCCGTTGTGAGTATGAGGTCGCATTTTCCCGCGTCAAGCGCGGAGAAGTAATCCGTCGCGCCGCCGTTTACTCGCGTTATCTGACCGAGCTTTCGGCTGACCGAGGTGCTTTCGTTCATGATATCCAGCGCCGACTGCGTCGTGCCGATATACAGCACCTTGTCGCGGATGGAGCTGCTGTCCGTGCCCTTGCCGGCAAGGACGATGTCCGTTGACATATAAGTTACTAAGATGGTGTACTTACTCGACTGCGTATCGAGCACGATGCCGCCCCAGGCGCAGTCGATGTTGCCGGAGTTGAGCTCGACAAAGGCGTTTTCCGAGTGGATCGGCTGCACCTTGAGCACCCAGCCGAGCCTGTCGCATACCGCCTGCGCGAGGTCGATGTCAAAGCCTATGTACTCCTCGCCGCTTTGGAATGCAAGAGGCGCGGAGTCGAGGTCAACGCCGATTATAAAGGTGCGCTCGGCAATGTAGCCGAGGTCCTTGAGCGCGTCCTTTTTCGACGGGAAGCTCACGGCGTTATCCGTGCCGAACCATTTGCGGCTTATTTCGTCTATCTTCCCCTCGTAGGACAGGGCACGCAGAGCGCGGTCGATATAGTGATAGTTCGAGTCGCCGTTTCTGAAGCCGATGGAATACTGCTGATCTCCGAGCGTCTTAACGGCCTTATATCTTCCGCCGCCCGAGCAGGCGCACAGCGACACGAGCGTGCACAGCACGAGCAGCAGGCTGATAATTCTTTTTTTCATTCGGGTCTACCGCCTTTCAGAGTGATGATACCCTCGAATGACAAGGATAACCGAAAAATGTGAAAAAATCAAGGCAGTTCGACGGAGTATTCGCCGCAAAACGCAGCGCCGCCGTGCAGGGTGAGAGCGTTTATGCTCCCTGCGCCGTACTCGGCCTGAGCGCTGAGAGTGCCGCGGGGCTGACGGAGCGTGACGCGGGCGTATTCGCCGTCTAACTCCGCAAGATGCGCCGCGACCGCCGAGGTGCCGCTTGCGCACGAGCCCTCCCAAACGGCGGAGTCCGTCGAGGAAACGTAGACGAGCGGGCGCAGTGTGCTCTCCTTTTCGTCAAAAAACATGAGCCCGAGCGCGTCCGAGCCGAGCTGTGCGCACCATTTGCCGATGAGCGCTTCGGCGTCGGCTTCGGATAAAACGCCGGGGCGCACGATGGCGTGGCATATGCCGGGAAATCTCACGAGGGGGAGCTCATAGCACTCAAAGCCGTCAAAAAAGCAATACTCCGAGAGGCTTTCCGGCAGCGGCATTGAAACAGAGCCGGAGAAATCGCCGTCCTCGCCGAGAGAGCATACTATCGTGACCGGCTCGGGCGCTCCGGAGACCTCAAGGCGCAGGGTGTATTCGCTCCCGGCGGGTGCACTTGCCTTGACGAGCATGACTGCCGCCGCCGACAGCGAGGCGTTGCCGCAAAATTCGCCGCCCATCATTTGCAGGCGCGCGATGCAGGTGCAGTCGTCGGGCTTTTCGAGAAAGCCGACCTGCTCGACGCTTTTGTCGCGCTGCATGAGCGCAGACGCGGCGCGGCTCTGCTCGGAACGGGGGACAAAGCTGTCGACGATGAGCGTAATATTGCCCGAAGGATCGATTTTTGAATAATGTATCATCATGACTGACCGTAATTCTTAAGAAACTGCTTCGTGCGCTCCATTTTCGTTGCGCCGAATACCTCCTCGGGTGCGCCCTCCTCAACGATGACGCCGCCGTCCATGAATATGACACGGTCGGATACGGCACGCGCAAAGGACATCTCGTGCGTGACGATGACCATGGTCATGTGCTCCTCCGCAAGATTTTTTATGACCTTGAGCACCTCGCCCGTGAGCTCGGGGTCAAGAGCGCTCGTGGGCTCGTCGAAAAAGAGTATCTGCGGGTCCATCGCAAGTGCGCGGGCGATGGCGACGCGCTGCTGCTGACCGCCGGAGAGCTGGCAGGGATATGCGTCCGCCTTCTCCTCAAGATTCATCTTTCTGAGCAGCTCCATCGCCTTCTCGCGCGCCTGCTCCTTGCTGCGGCCGAGCACGCTCATCTGCGGATCCATAAGGTTTTTGAGCACGCTGTAATGCGGGAAAAGATTAAAGCTCTGGAAAACGAGACCGAAAATGCTGCGGATCTTTTTAAGCTCTGCCTTGTCGGAGTACACCGCCTTGCCCTGTGCGTCCATTTTCGCGGCGTATTCGCCCGAGTAGATGAGCTCGCCCCCGTCCATCTCGGTCAGAAGCGTCGCGCAGCGCAGCAGCGTCGATTTGCCCGAGCCGGAGGGACCTATTACGGACACGACCTCGCCCTCGGAAACGCTCAGGCTTATATCCTTGAGGACGTGCAGCTTCGCGTCCTTTGCGTTGTCAAAGCTCTTCTGAACGTGATTCATCTCTAAAATTTTCATTGCACGACCTCCTTTACTGATAATAATTCATGGCTTTTTCGGCTCTGCCCATGACAAAATCGACGATGGCGTTAAACAGGAAGTAGAACACGCCCGCAACTATGAAGGGCATGAAGCTCGTCTGGGAGTTTGCGAGGTTTTTGCCGATGGTGAACATCTCCATGTAGGAAACGGTGAACGCCATCGAAGTGTCCTTGACGAGGGTGACGACCTCGTTGGTGACGCTGGGCATGATGCGCTTAATGACCTGCGGCAGTATGATGCGGAAGAAGGTCTGCACCTTGGAGTAGCCCAGTATCTCCGCGGCCTCGTACTGACCTGCGGGGATGGACTCAATGCCACTGCGGTATATTTCCGCAAAGTATGCCGCGTAGTTTATCGAAAAGGCGATAACGACCGGTATGAGCTTATTCTTGGAGACGGAAAGCTGCCACAGATAATACGGTCCGTATGTGACCGCAATAAGCTGCAGCATGAGCGGGGTGCCGCGCAGCACGGAAATGACGGCGCGCGTTAAGTTGGAAACGACCTTGTTTTTGCTCATTCTGAGCAGGGCGACTATCATGCCGAGCGGGAGCGAAAACAGCAGCGTCAGAAAAAATATCGAGCAGGTTCCGCCCATGCCCTCGAGCATAAGGCTTATCATTGTTGTCAGTTTCATTATATATCCTCTGAAATATGGCTTATATTAACGCACATATTCCCGAAGGCGGCGTGCACCTTCGGGAAGCGTGCTGTAAAAGACTTGCTTTATTACTTGCTAAGGAAGATCAGATTGTTCATGATGTCGGGGTACTTCTCCGCGATCTTCTCGTAGGTGCCGTTTTCGACGAGCTTGTCGATGGCTGCCTGGATCTCATCGCAAAGTGCCTGATCGCCGGAGCGGAAGGCAATGCCGTACTGCTCTGCGCCGAGGTTTTCGTTGATGATGGTGTAGCCCTCGTTCTTGGCAGCGTATGCAGCCGCAACGGGGTAATCGACGAACACTGCGTCAACGCTGCCGCCGCCGAGCTCCGTGAAGCAGCTCAGGAAGCTGTTGCAGATGACGACATCCTTGAAGGTGGCCTTGAGATCGGCAAGATCGCCCTCGAGGAGAGCCTGACCGGAGGTGCCGAGCTGGACCGCTACGGTCTTGCCGGCGAGGTCTGCCGAGGTTTTGAGACCGCTGTCGGACTTAACGAGGAGCACCTGAGTGTTGTCATAGTAGGGCTCGGAGATGACGTAGCCTGCGGTCTTCATGCTGTCGAGAATGGTCATGCCTGCCCAGATGCAGTCACATTCCTTGTTGTCGAGCTGAACGAGCTTCTGATCCCAGTTGAGGGGGAATATCTCGAGCTTCCAGCCGAGCAGATCACATACGGCCTGTGCGGTCTCAACGTCGAAGCCCGTGTACTTGCCGTCGTCGCCCACATAGGCGTAGGGGGGATACTCGGCATCAACGCCGACCACGAGGGTGCGAGCGCCGTCGTCAGTCTTTTTGTCATCGTCGCCGCCGCAGGCGCAAAGCGCGAATACCATCATGAGCGCCAGTAACATAGCAATGATTCGTTTCATTATTCTTTCCTCCAAATCTCAGAATAGGTTTAATTAATTATCACACTGCTATAATAGCACATTAGCGAAATAAAGCAAGAACTTTTTTGCGATTTTATTGTGCAATTTCTGCACAGCAAAAATCACGCCCGACATACTTATATAATAACCAGACTGTCGAAAAACCTACGCTGCCGAGGAAAGATA
>USPI01000148.1 GCA_900556535.1 uncultured Eubacteriales bacterium
CAAATTTGCAGCATTTACAGAATGTTTACAGCAATGTTGGGCGATATGTGCCGACTTATGTTGACATAATTCGACTCGTGTGTTACAATTTGATTACTAATTGTGTAAAACACGAGGAGTAAAAAAGATGAAAAAACGACTGATAAGCGCGCTGCTTACGCTTGTGATGTGCGTATCGCTGCTGGCGATCCCCGCTGCCGCAGACGGCATAAGCTGCGCGAAAACCACGACCGCGCTCAACCTCAGAAGCGGTGCGGCAACGAACAAGACGATAATCATGACCATGCCCAAGGGCGCCGAGGTCATAATCGGCATGAGCCAAAACGGCTGGTGCAAGATCGTTTATAACAACACTGTCGGCTATGCCTCCGCCCAGTACCTCACGAGCGTTTCGAGCGTCAGCGGCAATTTCGGCACGGCCACCATCAGCGGTACGGGCGTCCGCCTCAGAAGCGGTGCGGGCACGAATAATTCAATCATTTGCACGCTCGCAAACGGCGCAAAAATGCCGATAACCGGAGCCTCCGGCAACTGGTATAAGGTCAGCTATAACGGCAAGACCGGCTATGTCAGCGCAGACTATGTCAAGGTCTCCGTCGGCAGCTCTGCAGCGAGCACCCCGACACCCACGCCGACCCCGAATACGAATAACGCTTCATCCGGTCTCAAGGGCGCTGTCATTGGCACGAGCGTGCGTATGCGCAGCGAGCCGAACACCAATTGCGCCACGCTCGGATACTATTCAAACGGCGTCACCATGACCGTCCTCGGCTCGGTGAAGGATTGGTATAAGGTCAGCTACAACGGCAAAACCGGCTACATATCTGCTCAGTATTTCCGCGTCACCCCCAATGAAAGCTACACGAGCGCCAAGTCCGGCACCGTCAGCGGCAGCGACGTGCGCTTCAGAATGGGCCCGAGCACCGACTTTGCAAGCCTCGGCACTCTCAATAAGGGCACGAGCGTCAAGGTCAGCGGCAAGAGCGGCAATTGGTACGAGGTCTGCGTCAACGGCAAGTACGGCTATATGAGCGCGGACTATGTGAAGATAGGCGAGAGCGTGTCCGCTCCGACCGAGCAGCTTGATAACGTCGGCATCGTCACCGGCAACGGCGTGCGTATGCGCAGCGGCCCGGGCACGAGCTATTCCACCATCGGCTACTATAACAAGGGTATTCAGGTCAAGGTCACCGGCAAGAGCGGCGATTGGTACGCCGTCAGCTATAACGGACTGAGCGGCTACATGAGCGCAGACTATGTGCGCCTGAGCACCTCGAACGCGGTCGCGGATCAGATCGTCGCAACCGCAAAGCAGTATCTCGGCACTCCCTACGTTTACGGCGGCTCGTCTCCCCGCGGCTTTGACTGCTCCGGATTTATCTACTACCTTTACGGGCAGTACGGTTATCCGCTCATGCGCGGCGCAACGAGCCAGTATAACCACAACGGCGTTTCCGTTGAAAAGAGCGACCTGCGCCCCGGCGACCTCGTGTTCTTCTCCGACAGAGTCGATCCCATCGGTCACGTCGGAATGTACATCGGGAACAATCAGTTTATCCACGCCTCGTCCGGTCAGGGCTGCGTGTGCATAACCTCCCTGAACGCGAGCTACTATCTCAATCACTATACCGGCGCAAAACGCATCATAAACTAATAAAAACCGCCCCATCGGGCGGTTTTTTAATATTGTGATAGATAAAAAACAGGAGAAGGACTTGTCCTTCTCCTGTTTAACATTCTATTAACCGAAGTACCTCTTCAGCAGACCCTCGAAAGCCTTGCCGTGGCGGGCTTCGTCGCGAGCCATCTCGTGAACGGTGTCGTGGATGGCGTCGAGGTTATACTGCTTTGCGAGCTTTGCAAGCTCGAACTTGCCGGCGGTCGCGCCGTTCTCGGCGTCAACGCGCAGCTCGAGATTCTTCTTGGTGGAGTCGGTCACGACCTCGCCGAGGAGCTCTGCGAACTTTGCGGCGTGCTCGGCCTCTTCGTAAGCAGCCTTCTCCCAGTACAGGCCGATCTCGGGATAACCCTCGCGGTGTGCCACGCGAGCCATTGCCAGATACATACCGACCTCGGAGCACTCGCCCTCAAAGTTTGCGCGCAGACCGCTTACGATCTCCTCGCGGACGTTTTCGGGAACGTCTTCGCCGAATACCTTGCCTACGCCGACAACGTGCTCTGCTGCCCAGGACTTCTCCTCAGCCTGCAGGGTGAACTTGCTGCCGGGAACATTGCAGATGGGGCACTTCTCGGGGGGAGTGTCACCCTCATGAACATAACCGCATACGGGGCATACCCACTTTGCCATAATATTTACCTCCTGATAAAATCATCTTTAATTAACTTAATTTTGCAAGACTTCCTGTCTCTTAGCCCTATTATAATCTCACATTCAAAAATAGAGTGTAGTAATTACTACACTCTGCGGATGTTTTTAGAAATTTCACATAATGCCTCGGCGGCCTCGGTGTCGCAGTCGGTGTTCCGCGCGAGATCGGCAAGCGAGAGCATCCCGACGAGCAGCCCGTTATGGCACACAGGCAGCCTTCGCACCTGCGCATCTGCCATGAGCCGCGCCGCCTCGCCTATGTGGGCGTTGTCGTTCACGGTGATGACGCCGCGGGTCATGATATCGCCCGTTTTGGTCTCGCTTGCCGACAGACCGTTTGCAACGCACCTGACGGCGATGTCGCGGTCGGTTATCATGCCGCGCAGGCTGCCGCGATCGTCGCAAACCGGCACCGCGCCGATGTTATACTGCTTTAAAAGTCTCGCCGCCGCCGAAACAGGCTCACGCAGCCCGACGGTGACTATGTGGTCGCTCATGATATCAAATACTTTCATAATATCCCTCCTGATACCATAATTGACTTCCGTGCGCGATTTTATTCCTGTCGCCTACATTATATAATATATACGCGCTCACTGTACGAGCTGCGCGAGGGCGGGACCGGCGCATTGGGCGAAAAGGCGTATCGCGGCGAGGGCTTCCCTGAGTGTGTTGCCGTTCGTGCCGACCTCAAGTATCACGGAGCCCGGCGTGAGATTTTGATTGTAGCGATATTTCGTGAGCAGGATCGGGCGCATCAGGCTCGGGTAGCTTTGGCACACCGCGTTTTGCAGATACACGGCGAGACCGAGGTTCTGCCGCCAGTCGGGATGCTCAAGCCCGCTTGCGTCGGTGCCGACTACGAACATGATCTGCCCTGCGCACACGCCTTTTTCAGTTGCGGCGGTCTTATAGATGACCGTGTCCGAGCCGAGCGCGTCGCGGTGCAGGTCGATGACGATCCTTATGCTCGGATAGTCGGCAAGGTACTTTTCGATAGCCTCGCAGCTTCGGTTATACGAGCCCGTGTAGCTGGGATAGTCAAAAACCTGAGTGTCGTGGATGACCTCAAGCCCGCAGTCGCCGAGCATCTGCGCAAGCTCGCTGCCTATGCGGATGACGCTGCAATTTTGGTCGAGCGTGCGGTTGGTGCCGAGGTCATCGTATTTGTCGAGCCCCGCGGGGGAGTAGGCCTCGCTCGAATGGGTGTGTATAATAAGTATCTGCGGCGCACCAGCCTGCAGGCGAATGTCGCAGCCGCGCTCAACTACGGCGTCAATGTCAATGTCGTAGCCCGCCGTGTTTTTTATCACCATGCCGCCGGAGATGGTCGCGGGCAGTATGGTCTGCCGCGGCTCGGGCGCCTCCGACGGCGCTGCGCTCGGCTGCGCAGAATGCACTGCGTCCGTCTCAAGCACGATCGTTTCACGCACAGTGCCGCCGCCGTCCGTGCGCAGGTATATCGCAAACAGGTAAAGGCATAATAGGGCAAGTCCGCCCGCAATTAGCCTGCCTATTTTTCTCATAGCCAAGACCTCCCCTCGGGTAATTCTATGTCCCGCGCCCGAAAATATTTCTGTACTTGCGGCGCGGTATGTGATATGCTTTATAAGACCGTGGCGGACACGGATTATGTAAACCTATATTATTCAAAAATGAGGTGTAATAATGCATATTACTTATAGGCCCAAGGGCGTTTGTTCGCAGCTTTTCGACATAGATGTTGAGGACGGAATTATTCAAAAAGTGGCGGTAAAAGGTGGATGCAGCGGCAATCTTCAGGGTATTTCGCACCTTTTGGTGGGGATGA
>USPI01000149.1 GCA_900556535.1 uncultured Eubacteriales bacterium
ACGCCGCAGCGGTCGCAGATCTTGCCCTTGTAGCGGATCTTCTTATACTTGCCGCAGTGGCACTCCCAGTCCTTGGTCGGTCCGAAGATACGCTCGCAGTACAGGCCGTCCCGTTCGGGCTTGAGCGTGCGGTAGTTGATGGTCTCCGGCTTTTTGACCTCGCCGTAGGACCAGCTGCGGATCATCTCCGGGGAGGCGATACCTATCTGAATTGCGTCAAACGGTGTGTAGCTCATCACATATCCTCCTCGCTATTATCATCGCTGTCATCGAAATCGCCGAAGTCGGCGCCGAGATCGTCGGGTGCGTCCTCAATCGTGAAGCCGCCCTCCTCTATCTCGCTGTCATCGGCCTGATACAGCTCATCCTTCATTTCGGGGATGAAATCGTCGTCATCGTCGTCCTTCAGCTCGATCTCCTCGCCGTTCTCGTCGAGAACGCGGATATCGAGGCAAAGGCTCTGCAGCTCCTTGACCAGGACCTTGAAGGATTCCGGCACGCCGGGCTGCGGGATGTTGTTGCCCTTGACAATGGCCTCGTAGGTCTTGACACGGCCGGTGACATCGTCGGACTTGACGGTGAGTATCTCCTGCAGAGTGTAGGCCGCGCCGTAGGCTTCGAGCGCCCAGACTTCCATTTCGCCGAAGCGCTGGCCGCCGAACTGCGCCTTGCCGCCGAGCGGCTGCTGGGTGACGAGGCTGTAGGGGCCGGTGGAACGGGCATGGATCTTATCGTCAACAAGGTGGTGCAGCTTGAGGAAGTAGACCCAGCCGACGGTGACGTCGTTGTCGAACTTCTCGCCGGTACGGCCGTCGTACATGACGCTCTTGCCGTCCTCGCGGAGACCTGCCTGACGCAGAGTCTCGCGGATGGTGGTCTCGTTTGCGCCGTTGAAGGTCGGGGTGGCGACCTTCCAGCCCAGAGCCTGAGCCGCGTAGCCGAGGTGAACTTCAAGAACCTGACCGATATTCATACGGGACGGAACGCCCAGCGGGTTCAGAACGATGTCCAGCGGGGTGCCGTCGGGCAGGTAAGGCATGTCCTCACGCGGCAGGATGCGGGAGACGACGCCCTTGTTGCCGTGGCGGCCGGCCATCTTGTCGCCGACGGATATCTTGCGCTTCTGCGCGATATACACGCGGACGACCTGATTGACGCCGGGGCTCATCTCGTCGCCGTTTTCACGGGTGAAGACCTTGACGTCGACTATGATGCCGCTCTCGCCGTGGGGAACCTTGAGCGAGGTGTCGCGCACTTCGCGCGCCTTCTCGCCGAATATTGCGCGGAGCAGACGCTCCTCGGCGGTCAGATCGGTCTCGCCCTTCGGAGTGACCTTGCCGACCAGAATGTCGCCCGCGGTGACTTCCGCGCCGACCATGATTATGCCGCGCTCGTCGAGGTACTTCAGAGCATCCTCGCCGACGCCGGGGATATCGCGGGTGATCTCCTCGGGGCCGAGCTTGGTGTCGCGCGCGTCGCACTCGTACTCTTCGACGTGCAGGGAGGTGAACACGTCCTCCATGACAAGGCGCTCGTTGAGGAGGATAGCGTCCTCGTAGTTGTAGCCTTCCCAGTTCATGTAGCCGACAAGGATGTTCTTGCCGAGCGCTATCTCACCGTTGGAGGTGCTGGGGCCGTCGGCCATGACGTCGCCCTCGGCGACTCTGTCTCCGGCGTTGACTATCGGGCGCTGGTTGATGCAGGTGCCCTGGTTGGAGCGGGCAAACTTGATGAGCTTGTAATCCTTCACCGAGCCGGAATCGTAGCGGACGGTGATGGAGGTCGCGTCCACGCGGGTGACGACGCCGTCGCCCTCGGCGAGGATGCAGACGCCGGAGTCCACGGCGCACTTGTGCTCGATACCGGTGGCGACGATAGGCGCCTGGGTGGTGAGCAGAGGAACGGCCTGACGCTGCATGTTCGCGCCCATCAGAGCACGGTTCGCGTCGTCGTTTTCAAGGAAGGGGATCATCGCGGTCGCGATGGAGATCATCATCTTGGGGCTGACGTCGACGTAATCGACGTCCTCGCGGTTGACCTGAACGGTATCGTTGCGGTGACGGCAGGTGATGCGCTTGTTGACGAACACGCCGTTCTCGTCGACCGGCTCGCTCGCCTGCGCGACGATGTACTGGTCCTCGACGTCGGCGGTCATGTACTCGACCTCGTCGGTCACGCGGCAGGTGCCCTTCTCGACCTTGCGGTAGGGCGCTGCGAGGAAGCCGTACTCATTGGCGCGGGCATAGGATGCGAGGTAGTTTATAAGGCCGATGTTCGGGCCTTCAGGAGTCTCTATCGGGCAGAGACGGCCGTAATGGCTGTAGTGAACGTCACGCACGTCGAAGGATGCGCGCTCGCGGGACAGACCTCCGGGGCCGAGGGCGGACATACGGCGCTTATGCGTCAGCTCCGCGAGGGGGTTGGTCTGATCCATGAACTGGCTGAGCGGGCTGGAGCCGAAGAACTCCTTGATGCTCGCCGTGACGGGACGGATATTGATAAGGCTCTGGGGGGTGACGATGTCGAGATCCTGCAGGGTCATGCGCTCGCGGATGACGCGCTCCATGCGGGAAAAGCCGATGCGGAACTGGTTCTGCAGCAGCTCGCCGACGCAGCGGACGCGGCGGTTGCCCAGATGGTCGATATCGTCGGGGCTGCCGATGCCGTGGGCAAGGCAGTTGAGGTAGTTGACGGAGGAGAAGATATCGTCGTTGATGATGTGCTTCGGAATGAGGATATCGATATTCTCGCGGATGGCGTCCTTCAGAGCTTCGCCCTGATACTGCTCCATGAGCTGGCGCAGGACGATGCCACGCACCTTTTCCTTGACGCCTACCTCGGCCGGATCGAAATCGACATAGGAGCCGAGATTGACCATGCCGTTGGAAAACACGCGGACGTTCTTGCCCTCGACGTTGAGGATGACGCTGATGACGCCTGCGTCGTCGATGAGCTTGGCCTTGTCGCGGGTCAGCACCTCGCCCTCGTCGGCGATGATCTCGCCGGTGCGCGGATCGACGACCGGCATTGCCAGCGCAAAGCCTGCGATACGCGGGAAGAGGGAGAGCTTCTTATTGAACTTATAGCGGCCGACGTTGGAGATATCGTAGCGGCGGCGGTCAAAGAACAGGCCGTCGAGCAGGGTCTCGGCGGACTCCACGGTGGGAGGATCGCCCGGACGCAGCTTGCGGTATATCTCGATCAGGCACTCGTCGCGCCCGTTGGTGGTGTCCTTCTCGAGGGTGGCGACCATGCGCTCGTCCTCGCCGAAGATCTCCTTGATGCGCTCGTTGGTGACGGCGCCGACGAAGGGATCGTCAACGCAGCTGAGCCAGGTTGCGGGGCGGTTCTCGTCGTACGCGCCCATGGCCTTGAGGAACCAGGTGATGGGGAGCTTGCGGTTCTTGTCGATGCGGACGTTGAAAACGTCGCCCGCGTCGGTCTCATACTCCAGCCACGCGCCGTGATAAGGGATGACGGTGGAGGAATAGATGCTTATCATGGACTTGTCAAGCTCTTTGCCGAAGTAGACGCCGGGGGAACGGACGATCTGAGAGACTATGACGCGCTCGGCGCCGTTGATGACGAAGGTACCGCCCGGAGTCATGATCGGGAAATCGCCCATGAAGATCTCCTGCTCCTTGATCTCCTCGGTCTCCTTGTTGCGCAGGCGGACGCGGACCTTCAGGGGTGCGGCGTACGTTGCGTCGCGGGCCTTGCACTCCTCCTCGGTGTACTTGGGCTTCTCGTCCATCGAGTAGTCGATGAAGCTCAGCTCCAGATTGCCGGAGTAGTCGGTGACGGAATCTACATCCTTGAACACCTCGCGCAGTCCCGTTTCAAGGAACCACTTGTAGGAGCTTTTCTGGATCTCCAAGAGGTTTGGCATATCCATGATCTCCTGGGTGCGGGCAAAGCTCTTTCTCAGAGTCTTGCCATAGAGAACATCTTTCGGCATTGGCGCACTCTCCTTATCAATAAGTTGCAAACGCACGGGTGTGTTGTCAGTTTCTTATAACCCGGTGTTGATTTTACATTGCGGTGATGCTATAATTGCGATGTTGAAAGTGGGATATTATCCCCCTCCCCGGCAAACATAGCAAGGTATTATACCATTTGTCATAT
>USPI01000150.1 GCA_900556535.1 uncultured Eubacteriales bacterium
GGCAGATGAAATGAAAATGCAATACCTTGAGTGCATAATTATAAAAAATTTTATAATTATTCCTGCAGTACAAGCATATTTCGACAAGCATATGTTAAATTGCAGGCAAACAGACGTAGAAATAAGCGCCGAAGCGATTGCATCGGCGCTTATAAATTGTATTTAGGCTTATTTCTTGCTCTTTATGTACTCGTCAATGCTCTTTGCGCCGGTCTTGCCTGCGCCCATTGCGAGAATAACGGTAGCAGCGCCCGTGACAGCGTCGCCGCCTGCGAAAACGCCCTCGCGAGCGGTCGCGCCGCCTTCGTCTGCCTCGATACCGCCCTTGCGGGTGAAGGTCAGACCCTTGGTGGTGTTGCGGATAAGCGGGTTGGGGCTGGTGCCGATGGCGATAATAACGGTGTCAACGTCGAGGATCCAGTTCGAGCCCTCAACGGGAACAGGCTTGCGGCGACCCTTTTCGTCGGGCTCGCCGAGCTCCTGCTTCTGAAGCTCGATGCCGGTGACGTGACCGTCCTCGCCTGCGTGAATGGCAACGGGGTTGTTCAGAAGTCTGAACTCGATGCCTTCGGACTCTGCGTGCTCGACCTCTTCCTTACGGGCGGGCAGCTCATCCTTGCCGCGGCGGTAGGCGATGTAAACATGCTCTGCGCCCAGACGCTTGGAAACACGGGCTGCGTCCATTGCGACGTTGCCTGCGCCGACGACGCAGACGTTGTGGAAGTGCTTGATGGGCGTATCGTAATCATCGCGGTAAGCCTTCATGAGGTTTACGCGGGTGAGAAGCTCGTTTGCGGAGTAAACGCCGAGCAGATTTTCGCCGGGGATGTGCAGGAACTGCGGCAGACCTGCGCCGGAGCCGATGAACACTGCCTCGAAGCCGTCCTCGAACAGCTCGTCAACGGTCTCGGACTTGCCGATGATGGCGTTGTTTATGATCTTAACGCCCATGGCCTTGAGGTTGTCGATCTCGGCGGCAACGATCTCCTTGGGCAGACGGAACTGCGGGATGCCGTAGACCAGAACGCCGCCGGACTTGTGGAATGCCTCGAAGATGGTGACATCGTAGCCAAGCTTGCGAAGGTCGCCTGCGCAGGTAAGGCTGGCAGGACCGGAGCCGACGATGGCGATACGGTGACCGTTATTTTCGGGGACCTTGATCTCGTCCTTGACTTCCTTATTCATGTGGTAGTCGGCAACAAAGCGCTCGAGACGTCCGATGCCGACGCTCTCGCCCTTGATACCGCGCACGCACTTGCTCTCGCACTGCTTTTCCTGCGGGCAGACGCGGCCGCAGACGGCGGGCAGAGAGTTGGTGGAGGTGATTATCTCATATGCAGCGTCAAAATCACCCTCTGCGACCTTGGCGATGAATTCGGGGATGCGAACCGAAACGGGGCAGCCGCTGCGGCAGGGCATATTGTGGCAGTTGAGGCAGCGCTTTGCCTCGTCCATTGCCATCTCGGGAGTGTATCCGAGTGCGACCTCGTCGAAGTTGCCGGCGCGGACTACGGGATCCTGCTCGGGCATCGGGTTTTTGTCCATTCTCATATTAGCCATTACGCTTACCTCCGGTCATTTTGCAGATATGCTTTGCAGCCTCGTCCTGCTCCTCTTTGTAGAAAGCGGCGCGCTTTATCAGAGAGTCGAAATCGACCTCGTGTGCGTCAAAGTCGGGACCGTCAACGCAGGCAAACTTCGTCTCGCCGCCGACGATAACGCGGCAGCCGCCGCACATACCGGTGCCGTCGACCATGATCGGGTCGAGGGAGATGATGGTCTTGATGCCGTAGGGACGGGTAACGTCGGCAAGGAACTTCATCATGATATCGGGGCCGATGGCGATGACGCGGTCAAACTGAGGCTTGCCATCGTTGATGTTGGCGTCGATCTCCTGCTGGAGATACTGGGTGGTGAAGCCCTTCTCACCGTAGGTGCCGTCGTCGGTGCACATGATGAGCTTATCGGAAGCGGCCTTGAGCTCGTCCTTGAGGATGACGATGTCCGCGCTTCTGAAGCCGGCGATAAACGTAACGTCTATGCCCTTCTCGTGCATTTCCTTGGCGATGGGGTAGGCGATGGCGCAGCCGACGCCGCCGCCGACAACACAGACCTTCTTCAGACCGTCCATCTCGGTAGCCTTACCGAGCGGGCCGACGAAGTCGGTGATGTAGTCGCCTTCCTCGACGGTGTGCAGCATCTTGGTAGTGCGTCCGGCAGCCTGGACCATAACGGTGACGGTGCCTTTTTCACGGTCGTAGCCTGCGACGGAAACAGGAGTGCGCTCTCCCTGCTCATCAAGACGGAAGATGACGAACTGACCTGCCTGCGCGTGTCTTGCGACCAGCGGAGCCTCGATCTCGAACAGGCAAATGGTTTTTGCATCGTTCAGAAATCTCTTTTGTACGACTTTAAACATCTCAATACCTCTTATCATTATAAAATTATTGTTCAAGCCATTAGTTACGATTTTCATTCTAATTCAATTGCTTTTGATTGTCAACAGACGAAATTTGAGCAAAACCCGAAAAGTGTTGATATTACAATGCTTTTCGGCGATTTGTGATTATATTTTAACTAAGAAATGCACAAAAATATGCTCCGTTGCGTCGGCCGAGAGCCCAAGTCTTGAACGGCGTCGGCTTTTGCTGTATAATTTCGTTGTAATGATAAAGGCGGTGGCTTTAATGTCGGTAACAAAACGCGGCTTCGGCGAATATGAAATGTACGTTATAAATAACAAAAACGGTGCCCGTGTGAGTGTGCTCACCCTCGGCGCCACGATTCAGAGTATCGTCGTGTCAGATAGGACGGGAGCCATGCTCGACGTCGTGCTCGGCTACGACACGCCGCAGGAGTATCTTGTAAATGACGGCTACTTCGGCGCCTTCGTAGGGCGCTACGCAAACCGCATTTCCGGCGCGTCGTTCACTCTCGGCGGTAAAAAATACTCCGTTAGCGCAAACGAGGGCAGAAACACACTGCACGGCGGCGTCGGTCTTAGTAAGCGCAGATTTGCCCTTGCCGGCGAGAGCGAAAGCTCCGTGACGCTGACCGTGAGCGACCCCGACGGCGAAGACGGATTTCCCGGGAATTTAAATATCGAGGTAAAATACGAGCTTTCCGACGATAACGAGCTCACGATATCCTACACGGCCGTGAGCGATGCCGATACGCCGCTAAGCCTCACGAACCACAGCTATTTTAATCTCTCCGGCGCGGGCAATATACTCGATCACGAGCTTATGCTGAACTCGCGCTCGTACCTTCCTGTGGATTCCGAGCTTATTCCGACGGGCGAAATTCGCCCCGTTTCGGGCACTGAATTTGACTTTCTGAGCCCAAGACCGATTGTGCAGGGCTTTTATGACCACTGCTTCGTCCTGTCCGGAACACCGTGCGCGCAGCTTTATTCGAGGGAGAGCGGCATAAAAATGACCGTTTTTACAGACCTTCCAGCCGTGCAGCTATACGTCGGCGGCGGCATTTCACCGCGGCTCGGCAAGGGCGGCGCAGCCTACGGCAGAAATTCCGCCCTGTGCCTTGAAACGCAGTTTTACCCCGACAGCCCCAATCACCCTGAATTTCCGAGCACCATACTCCGCGCGGGCGAGGTATTCCGCTCAAAAACATCGTATAAATTCGAAACAGAATGAAAAAAGCACCCTCTGGGTGCTTTTTTTCATGTTCGGTTATTGTTTTCAGCTTGCGAGAGCCTGTGCGATAAGATCCTGGAGCATTTTTGCCTGCTCGGGAGAGGTTATAGCACCGACGATGGGGGAGCCGACGATGTTGCCGTTTTTGTCAACGACGTATGTGGTCGGGAACGAGTACAGGCCGGCGGTGAACTTACCGGCCTCGCTGTCGGAGGCGAACCAGAGGTTGGAGTAGGTCACGCCCTTTTTCGCCAGAATGTCCTTCGCCTCGGCGATGGCGGTCTTGTCGCCGTCGAGCGTGAAGGAGTTGATGCCGACGACCGCGCCGCCCTTCGCGGCGAGGTCCTTGTTGAGCGCCTCAAGGTCGGCCAGCTCGCCGACGCACGGGTTGCAGGTGGTGAACCAGAAGTTCACGACCGTGACGCTGTTGCCGGCAAAGAG
>USPI01000151.1 GCA_900556535.1 uncultured Eubacteriales bacterium
GACGGTCTTAAGCCCGTCAACCGCCGAATCCTCTACGGAATGAAACAGCTTGGACTCACCAAAGGTCACGCCACCGTAAAATCGGCGCGAGTCGTCGGTGAAGTCATGGGTAAATATCACCCGCACGGAGACGCTGCGGTTTACGACGCGCTTGTGCGTCTCGCCCAGGACTTCTCCATGCGCGCCCCGCTGATTGAAGGTCAGGGCAACTTCGGAACCATCGACGGCGACCCCGCCGCGGCCTCCCGTTATACCGAATGCCGCATGGAGCGCCTCGCGGAAGAGCTGCTTGCCGACCTCGACAAAGACACCGTCAACATGATTCCGAACTTCGACGAAAGCGAGCGCGAACCCGAAGTTCTGCCCGCGAAGTTCCCGAATCTTCTCGTCAACGGCAGCACCGGTATCGGCGTCGGCATGGCAACCAACATTCCGCCGCACAACCTCGGCGAAGTCATCGACGGCACGCTTCATCTTCTCGATCATCCGACCGCAACCGTCGCCGACCTGATGAAATTCATCCCCGGACCGGACTTCCCGACCGCCGGCATCATTCACGGAATCGACCCGATCCGCAGTCTCTACACCACCGGACACGGCGTCATCAAAGTCCGCGCAAAGGCCGAAATTCTCGAAACCATGCAGCACTGGATAACGGTCATGCAGCTTCGCCCCGGTGAAAAAATATCCGACACCGAGATCGCGGAGTATTTTAACGTCAGCAGAACGCCCGTGCGCGAGGTGCTCAAAATGCTTGAGCAGCAGAAGCTCATCTTCACCTACCCCGGCAGAGCTACCGTCGTTGCGGAGCTTTCGCTGGACGATATCGAAAGCTATTATCTCCCCATGCTGACGCTTCAATGCCTTGCGGTGCGCCTTGCGGTCGATAAGGCGACGCCGAAGGATATTAAAGAGCTTGAGGAGCTGAACGCCGTATTCGGAGTTCTCAGCGAGCAGAACAACGACGCCGAGAGCATACTCATCGCGGACAAAAACTTCCATCAGAAGATACTCGAAATAGCGGGTAACGAATACATTGACGAATTCTGCTCGGCGCTTTGGGTCCACATTGCGCGGCTTGATTATATGTTCTTCCGCGACAACACCATGGGCACCTCGTATAACGACCACAAGCTGATGATAGATTGCTTCCGTATAAAGGATCCATTCGGCGCGGAGCTTGCCATGAGAAACAACTGGAACTATTCCATGCTCGTAATAAAAGCCGTAAACGACGGAAAAAACACGGCACAATAACAAAAACTCCCGCATCATACGATGCGGGAGTTTTTCATTATCTCAGAATCTCACGATATCGTCTATCTTTGCCATGTGGCAGCCGGGGTAAGAATCCTTGACGCGCATGAGGAAGTTGAGCTTGTCGATCCTCTCGCCGGAGCGCGGGCAGCCGTTCTTTATAAACGGTATCTGAAGCCCGACGGCAAGGTCCATGACCACGTCGCCCACAACGCCGCCGCTGCGTCCGGAGGTTATCGAGAACAGACCGTGCTCGCTTGCAAAGCGGTGTGACTCCATCGCCTCGGAAATGGTGCCGACCTGATTGGGCTTGAGAATGAAGCCGTCGATGCTGTCGCGCTCATACGCCTTGCGGATGCGCTCGGGATTTGAAACGGTGAAGTCGTCGGCGATGATGAAGGTGCGCTTAATTTCCTTATGTGCCTTCTCGAAGCCGTCCCAGTCGTCCTCGTCGAGCATATCCTCGATGAACACGAAGTTATACTTCTCGGTGAGTGCCTTGACGTATGCAATGAGCTCGTCGCTCGTAAGCTGCTTGCCGTTGAGGTAATAGGTCTTGCTCTCGCGGTCGTACATTTCGCTCATGGCGCAGTCGAGCGCGAAGGCGCACTGCTCGGTGTAGCCGCAGTCGTCGATGGCCTTCTGAATGAGCTTGAGGCAGACCTCGGGATCCTCCGAGGGAGCGCACCAGCCGTAGGAGCCGCCGACGCGGGGCTCTGCGCCCGTGAAGTCACGAATGACGTTTCCGAGCTGCTTAAACACCTTGACGGCTATCTCGACCGCCTGCTCGATATCGCTTGCACGGTAGGGCATGACAATGAACTCGTTGAACGCCTGCTTAATGCCGGCGTTGTTGCCGCCGTTGAGGACATTAAAGGAAGGAATGGGAACGGTCTTAATATCGCCGTCGGCGATGTAATCATACAGCGGGCGCTTGAGGCTCGCCGCTGCCGCGCGGTATGCCGCGACGGAGACGGAGTAAACGGCATTGCCTCCGAGCTTGGACTTATTGTCGGTGCCGTCAAGCTCGATCATCTTGCGGTCGATTGCCTCAAGGTCGAGGGTGTCCATGCCGATGAGCGCGGGACCGATTATGTCATTGACGTTTGCGACCGCCTTGTGCACGGACATTCCGTCGTACTCTGCGGGATCGTTGTCGCGCAGGACGAAGGACTCGTGCATACCGACGGAGGAGCCGGTGGGAGCCGCGGCGGTGCCGACGGAGCCGTCCTCGGTCACAACGTCCACCTCTACCATCGGACGGCACTTGCAGTCGATGATCTGGCGGGCGTGGACGCTCTTTATGCGGCTGCCCTTGAGTTTCTTCGCGGGAAGCTCGGGAACGTACATTATATTAAAGTCGCACAGGTTCGTGCCGGTGTTTCCGGTGAACACCGCGTCGCCTATCTCGTCGAGAGCCTCGAAACAGGCGTGACCGCGCAGGGACTCGAAAACGTCGATGCCCTTTTCGCAGGCACAATCGTAGCTGGTGGAATCGGTCATACCGCCGGCGACGACGGTGGTGCCGTCCGTACCCTCGGAGTCAATGGACAGGCAAACGCAGCCGGGAGCCTTCTTGGCGGAGATGGAGTAAGAGAGCGTGAGCTCCTGTCCGGGACCACCGTGACCGGTTATGACGGAGTTGTCGAGGATCTTCGTTGTCGCTTCGCCCGAGCACAGCAGCACGCAGGGAGGCTTTATCGGGTTGCCGTAGTTCTGTATCTCGCGCGCGAGGGAGGCAAACACCGTGCCCACGTCTCTCGCCTCGCCCTCAAGGAAGGAGGTGAGAATGATGGCGGGTATGCCCATCTCCTCGGAGATACGCTTTGCCGTCAGGCAGGAGTCGGGCAGGCTGTTAATGAGGAAGTAGGTGTTCTCGGGGAATGCCTTGGGGGTCTCGCCCTCGGGGCCTACGTTCATTATATAATCGACAACGCTCTTGGGCAGACGGTCGGCGACGTCGTAATCGCGGATGACCTGACGCGCCTCCTCGAGGGTGGTCTGATCCGGTCCCATCGGGGTGCCCTTGTAGTTCTTGTACGGCTCGCCGATATCGCCGGTAGCCGGAGTTCCGACCGCGTCGGAGATGCCGAAGCCGATGAGCTCCGCGCCGCGCTCACGGATGCGCTTTGCGAGCATACCGCCGTTCATGGCGGAAATGTGGCGGCGAATGGCGTTTATCTCGTAAATACCCGCGCCGGACTTGAGCATGACATCGGTCGTGTCGATTTCGTCCTGGAGCGTGATGCCCTCGATGGGGCAGCTCATAAGAGCGGAGGAGCCGCCGCTTATGACGACGATGAACAGATCGTCCTCGTTTGCGCCGTCAACGAGCTTTATTATCTCCTTGCACGCACGCAGACCCTCCTCGTTGGGGAGCGGGTGTCCGCCGACGAAAACGTCGGTGCGGCGGAACACGTCGGTGTCTTCCTTTATTTTAACTATCGCAATACCGCGGGTCAAATACTCTCCGAGTATCTCGTCTATAGCCATTGCCATATGGTTGCACGCCTTACCTGCGCCGAGAAGATACACGTTGCGCTTCTTGCTCAGGTCCCATCGGCGCGAGCCGATGCACAGCACGCTGCCCTCCATGTGGGCAATGCTCTTTATGCGCTCGTAAGCATCGAGATGCTGAAGAGTCTTCTCGGTGATATCAAGCACGATCTTTCTGCCTTCGACGTCACCGTGAGAAAGCAGCGCTTCACGGTTTTTGATCTTTTTCTGCATATGTCATTCCTCCAACAGGTAATGTGAACTGCGTTTGCGCGATATTTCGCCTCCGCGATATATCGCAATGGTAT
>USPI01000152.1 GCA_900556535.1 uncultured Eubacteriales bacterium
GCAGATGGTAGCGCGCTTGAATGGGGTTCAAGAGGCCGCTGGTTCAACTCCAGTCACTCGGACCATAAAAAAGCAGTCGTCACATTGTGACGGCTGCTTTTTTGTTTTGATTTATAAACAGACGGAATCGAGGACTCCGTCTGTTGTTTTAAATGGCGTAAACAGTCTCGCTGCTCATATCAGCCGCGTATCACGGCGCCCTCTTTCATGATAAGCTCCATATTCTCCACGGCGATATTCCGTATATTCGCAAGAGGATCGCCGTCGAGCACGAGCAGGTCTGCCGATTTTCCCGCCTCCAGAGTGCCGGTAATGCCGCCCACGCCGAGCATCTCGGCGCCCACCCGCGTCGCGGCGCAGATGGTGTCCATCTCCGAAATGCCTGCCTTTTCCACAAAGGCATACATTTCGCCGATGGCAGTGGTGCCGTAGGGCGTGAGGCTCGAACAGAAGGAGTCCGAGCCGATGGTTAGCCCGATGCCCTTTTCCTTCGCCTTGCGCAGGTTTGCATACACGCGGCTGAGCTCCTTTTCCGTCACGCTCTCGCCCGGCTGCGAGTCGTGCAGCTCGGGAATGTAAACGGGAGGATAGGTCGTGAACCAGTCGCTGAGAAACTGGATGGTCGGGCAGAAATATATACCCTTTTCCGCCATGATGTCAAGGCACTCGTCGTTGAGAGCCTGACCGTGGATGATGAGGTGCACGCCCGCTCTTGCGCTGTCAAGCGCGCCGCCAAAGCCCTCCGCGTGGCTCCAAACGGGGATGCCGACCATGCGGCACTCGTCAACCACGGCTTGGATTTCCTCCATGGTGTAGTGCTGATCGGTCTTTTTGTCCCAGTGCCAGATACCGCCGCCCGTTGACCAGATTTTAATGGCGTCCGGATCCTGACGCAGGCGCGAGCGCACCGCCTTGCGCAGCTCCCACGGGCCGTCGACGCGCTCGGCCCAGGGGTGGCTCTCCTCGTTGTACCAAGACGGGAGCTTGTGGCTGTCGCCGTGTCCGCAGGTGCGGCAGAAGCCCCTGCCCGATGCCACGACGCGGGGGCCGGTCATGACGCCTGCCTCGATCATATTCCGGATCTGAATTCCGCTGCGGCTTATTTCGCCGACGGTGGTCAGACCGTGCTCAAGGCATTCATGCGCCTGCTGCACCGCCACAACGGTTTTTTGTATCACGTCCTCCAGCACCCATTCTGTGTCGTCCGCCGTCAGGTTGCCGGAAAAATGCAGATGCGTATCCACGAGACCGGGCATGACGGTTTTGCCGGAGATATCCCGCGTCTCGTAATCGGCGCCGTAGGGCTTTGCCGCTCCGGCGTAGACGATCTTCTTATCCTCCACCAGAACCAGCGAGTTGAGTATCGGCTCGCCTCCGCTGCCGTCTATCAGCATACCACCGGCAAATGCAGTTTTACCCATAAATGCTCCTCCTTGATCGCACTCGGCAGCTTCGGCATGAAGCCGCCTGTCTGCATGGTAGAATAACGCAAGCAGCTTGTCAATGCCTAATTTCAAAAAAAGGCGGAGCCATGCACTCCGTCTTTCGGTACTTTTTCAGCCCTCCGCCGCGGCTTGTTCGCGCCATGCGCGGTAGCGGTCGAGCTCCTTGCCGATGCAAAGCTCGAGCACGATCTTTATCACGAGCGCATCGTCTATAACTCCGAGGATGGGGACTTTATCGGGGATAAGGTCAAGGGGGCTCACGAGATACGCAACGATGGCGGCAGTCCCCGCGATAACGACGGCGGGCACCTTGGTATATCTGCCGTGATAGTAATCGTCGAGCATCGCAATGAGATCCTGAATATCGAGTATCGTATCGCCCACGAACGGTATGCGCGTCAGAGGGTACAGCTTCGCCGAGGCGCCGTTGAGAAAATCGAGCACCTTGCCCGTGCCTCTTGCGACAGCGAGCGCTCCGTTTTTTATCTGAATGTTCATATTACATCCCTCCTAATGTCACAATAATAACACATCGCGGCGGATTTTCAAGACAAAACAGCATATAGCACAAATTTCGTACAGCGTGTGCATTGAACATTTGGACATTTAAAGGAATTAGTAAAAATAGCTGGATTTTAGGTATATTATAATGTATAGTTATATTGCGATAATATCGAATAATAGGAGATACTGCTTTGGGGATTTCTAACGTGCTTGAGCTTTTAGGCGGCGTTGCACTGTTCCTTTTCGGCATGGCGCTCATGGGCGACAGTCTGAAAAAGGTCGCGGGCAACAAGCTCGAGCTTATTCTGTTCCGCCTGTCCAGCACTCCGCTCAAGGGCATTCTGCTCGGCACCGGCGTCACCGCGGTCATTCAGTCGTCCTCTGCGACCTCGGTCATGGTGGTCGGCTTCGTTAACTCCGGCATGATGAAGGTGCATCAGGCCATCGGCATCGTTATGGGCGCCATCATCGGCACGAGCATCACCGGCTGGATCATCTGCCTTTCCGACATCGGCGGCTCCGGCTCGAGCGGCTGGGTCGAGCTTCTTTCGACCGACACGCTCACCGCGGTCATCGCCGTCATCGGCATAGTTTTGCGTATGTTCAGCTCCGATACGAGCAAGAAGCACGTCGGCGAAATTATGCTTGGCTTTGCCGTTTTGATGTTCGGCATGAAGGCAATGAGCGGCTCCGTGTACGGGCTTCGCTCGAGCGAAACGTTCATCGGAATGCTCACGACCTTCTCCAACCCCCTGCTCGGCATCGCGCTCGGCATCGTGTTCACGAGCCTTATCCAGAGCGCATCCGCGGCCGTCGGCATTTTGCAGGCGCTCGCCGTGACGGGCGCTATCCGCTTTGACATCGCCCTGCCCATTATCATGGGTATCGCGATCGGCGCCGCCGTGCCCGTACTGCTGTCGGCTCTCGGCGCAAGCGCGGACGGCAAACGCACCGCGCTGTCCTACCTCATGGTAGACACCTTCGGCGTCATAATCTTCAGCGCCATTTTCTACACCGCCAACGCCATCTTCGATTTTGCCTTTATGAACACGAGCATGACGACGGTGTCCATCGCGCTCATGAACACGGTGTTCCGCTTTATAATCGTCGCGCTGCTGGCTCCGTTCATTCCCATGCTCGAAAAGGTCTGCAAGCTCATCATCAAGGATAAACCCGAGGATGCCGCCGTGCTCGAGGACTTCGACAGACTCGAGGAGCGCTTTCTGGACCACCCCGCGCTTGCAGTTGAGCAGTGCCGCCTGACGGTCAACTCCATGGCGAAGAAGGCCGAGGAAAACGTATTCGACGCCTTCGGTCTCATTGATAATTTCAGCGACGAGGGCTTCGCTCTCGTCACCCACACCGAGGACATCGTAGATAAATATGAGGACAAGCTCGGCACATATCTCGTGCATATAACCAGCCACGAGCTCGACCCCGAGCTCAACGGCGCGGTCGGCAAATACCTGCACACCATAAACGACTTTGAGCGACTCTCCGACCACGCGCTCAACATCGCAGAGTGCGCGCAGGAGCTGCACGAAAAGCAGATCTCCTTCTCCGAGGCAGGCAGCCGCGAGCTCAACGTTCTCATTTCCGCGGTGCGCGAGATCATAAGCATCTCCATCGACGCCTTCGTGCGCAACGATCTTGAGACCGCATACCGCGTCGAGCCGCTTGAGGAGCTTATAGATAACCTGTGCGACGAGATGAAGCTGCACCACATCGACCGCCTGCAAAAGGGCATCTGCACGCTGCACCACGGCTTCGTTTTTAACGACCTGCTGACCAACCTCGAGCGTGTCTCCGACCACTGCTCCAACATCGCCGTTGCGATAATAGAGCTTGAATCGGAAAACTTCGACGCGCACGAATATATTAACAGCCTCATCGAGGTGCGCTCCCACGGCTTCGATGAATACTACGACGAATACAGCAAGAAATACGTGCTCTGAATTTAAAAGCTCCACCGCTTTTTGAGCGGTGGAGCTTTTTGTTTACAAGGCTTTTCGCGCGTGCTATAATTGCAGCGCAAAATCGAAATCCGGTGGTATTTTA
>USPI01000153.1 GCA_900556535.1 uncultured Eubacteriales bacterium
GCACGAGGCGAAAAAGCAGAAGGCTGGTATCTGGGCGGCGCAGGCGGATTTGGCTTTCCTCGACCCGATGTACACCATGTCCGTGCCGCACGATCAGCTCATCTCCGGTGCGTTCGATACCCTGAGCCACGCCATGGAGACCTACTTCGGCAAGCCCGATGAGAATAACCTCTCCGACGAGATGAACGAAGCCATAATGCGCAGCGTTATCCGAAACATCCGCGTCCTGCTCAAGACGCCGGACGATTACGACGCGCGCAGCGAGCTTGCATGGGCGTCCGCGATGGCGGAGAACGGCGTGCTGAAAATCGGCAAGGTCACGGACTTTCAGGCGCACATGATAGAGCACCAGCTCGGCGCGTACACCGACTGCAACCACGGCAAGGGGCTGGCGGTCATACAGCCGGTGCTGTACCGGCACATATACGCCAGCGGCGCGGCGCGCTTTGCCCGCTTTGCCGAGAACGTCTGGGGCATCGCGCCGAAGGAGACGGACGAGGAGACCGCCCGCGCAGGAGTCGAAACGCTGGCGGACTTCGTAAAGGAGATCGGTCTGCCGACAAGCTTCGCACAGCTCGGTATACCGGTCGGCACTGACCTGCGCGCCGTCGCGGATTCGGTCGTCACCACCGCGGGCTGCTGCAAGAAGCTGACGGCCGATGAGATATACGAGATACTGCTGGAGTGCAGATAAGCCGCCTTTAATCAGATAACACATCAAATATAATATACGGAGGTAAAAACCATGAAAAATACGATCGGCTTAGATATGATAAGCAAGGTGCTTTACGCTCTGCGTCAAAGCGAGGAGGACATCCGCCGCAATGCCGTGGAGGCTGCGGCAGCGGAGACAGGAGCCGCCTGCGGCGTAGGCGCCGCGAGCGTGACGCTGTTTTCCGACTGCACCGGAAACTACGCCGAGGTCATTCTCCCGGCAGGCTACGACTGCGTCTGCGGCATGAAGCTGTGCTGCATCGTCGATACCGACACCATGCAGACCCGCGGCGTCTGTCCCGTCGGCTGATAAAAACAAAAAACACTCCCCGTGGGCGGCCATTGAGCCGTCTGCGGGGAGCTTTTTCATGCATTTATGACAGGAGCATTCTGTCGTTGTCGAGCGCTTTGCCCGCGCCCTGCTTAAAGCGCTCAAGGAAGTCGGCAACGGTCATGCCGTCGCGCTGTGCGCCTGCAACATCCATGATGATGCTGCCTCTGTCCATCATGAGCGTGCGGTTGCCCAGGTCGAGCGCGGACTGCATATTGTGCGTTATCATCATGCAGCTTATTTTGTATTCCGCAACGATGCTTTTCGTAAGCTCAAGCACCTTTTCCGCCGTGCCGGGGTCGAGAGCGGCGGTGTGCTCGTCAAGCAGCAGCAGCTTCGGCGGCACGATGGTCGCCATAAGAAGCGTCAGCGCCTGACGCTGTCCGCCGGAGAGCAGCCCCACGGGCTGGGTGAGCCTATCCTCAAGCCCCATGCCCAAAAGCGCGAGCTTTTCACGAAACAGCGCGCGGTCGGCCTTCGAGATGTGGGAAAACCAGCCGCCGCTTTTTGCCGCCATTGCAAGGTTTTCCTCGATGCTCATGCCCGGTGCGCTGCCGCGCATGGGGTCCTGAAACAGCCTGCCGATCATGCGTGCGCGCTTGTGCTCGGGCATGAAGGTGATGTCCTCGCCGTCGAGGAAAATGCTGCCGCTGTCGGTGTAAAAGCTGCCGGCGACAGCGTTAAAAAGCGTCGATTTTCCCGCGCCGTTTGCGCCGATGATGGTTATGAAATCGCCGTCGCGCACCTCGAGCGAGAGCTCGGAAAGAGCGCATTTTTCGTTCACCGTGCCGGGGTTAAAGGTCTTGGAAATTTTGTCGAGCTTCAGCATTTCTGAGCACCGCCCTTCAGCTTGTTGTGCGCCATGCGGCGCTTTATCGTCGGCCATTTTTTCTTGAGATAGGGGATGGAAATGGCAAGCACAACGATGACGGAGGATATGAGCTTGAGCATGAACGCGGGCATATTGAAGCGCAGCGCGACCGTGTAGACAAGGCGGAAGAGCACCGAGCCGAGCACGACGCCGACGGCGCGGGTGAATATGCCGCCCCTGCCCATGATGACGCCGCCTATGAGAAGCGAGGCGAGCGCAATGGTGACGATGCCGGTGCCGATGTTAATGTCAACGGCCTTTTGCGACTGTGCCAGAAGGCAGCCGGAAAGTGCCGTGAAGGAGCCAGCGATGCAAAGACCGACGATGGTGGTAAAGACCGTGTTTATGGACGACGAGCGCACCATGTCTGGGTTGTTTCCCGTTGCGCGGATGGCAAGACCGAGGCGCGTTTTGAGAAACAGCGTGAGCAGCACGAGGATAACGATGACCGCGATGAGCGCGACGGCGAGCTTATACTGCTTTGCCAGCACCGTGCCGCGCAGCGCCTCCTTCATGAGAGAGAAAACGGTGTCGACCTTGTTCATGTTGAGAAGCGACGAGCCGCCCATGATCGCAATGTTAATGGAATAAAGTCCGGTGTTAACGATGATGCCTGACAGCAGGCTGTCCACGCCGAGCTTCGTTTGCAGTATCGCCGTAACGAAGCCCGAGCAGACGCCCGCGAGCATTGCGGCGGGGAGCGCAAGATACGGATGTCCCGAGATGGCGACGACCGCGCCCACCGCCGCGCCCAGCGTGAAGCAGCCGTCGGTAGACAGGTCGCACACGTTGAGCATGCTGTAGCTCAAAAACAGCGCCAGCACCGTCAGCGAGCAGATAAGTCCGAGCTCGAGCGCCGTCTGCCCGAGAGCAAGTATCGTTGCAAGGTCCATGTTGTTCCCTCTTTCCCCTGTGGAATGTCGTCAGTTCTGAAGATCGCCGAAGCTCTCGGCGGTGGTGATGGTGTTTATCTTGGTGCAGTGGGGCTTGAATGCCGCGGCGACGGTGTCGAAGTCGTAGCCGAGCTCTGCGCAGATCTCGGTGTTCACGGTCGCGGTGCCGTTGTCGAAGGTCTTGACCGCGAGAGTGGCGGGGTCGGCGCCGTTAACGAGAATGTCGGTGACCATGTTCGCCGTCTCGACGCCGAGGTTTGCGTAGTCAACGCCGTAGCCGAGGAATGCGCCGTTGAGCGCGAAGGAGTCGGCGCCCGTGAAGTGGGGGATGCCCGCCTTTGCGAGGGTCTCGTAAATCGCAAGCTCTGATTTCATGATGGTATTGTCGGTCGGGGTGAACACCGCGTCAACGCCGTCTGCGACCATTGCCTGTGCCGCGAGCATTACCTCGTCCGCGGTGGAGCCGGTGTGCTCGACTATCTCAACGCCCTTGTCGGTGAGGTACTGCTTTGCCGCCGCGATGGATGCGGTGGAGGAGTCCTGGCCGACGTCGTAGAGAAGACCGATCTTCTTTGCGGTGGGGTCGTTTGCGAAGATGAGGTTCATGATAGCGTCCGCGTTGAGGTAGTCGCTGGTGCCGGTGACGTTTGCGCCCGGCTTTTCGAGGCTGTCAACGAGCTGTGCGCCGACGGGGTCGGACACTGCGGAGAACACGACGGGGATCTCGTTATCCTCGGTGAGCGCCTGCATACGCATCGCAACGGGGGTCGCAACGCCTATCATGAGATCGACATTTTCCGCGATGAAGTTGGAGATTATCTGCTCCATAACGCTCGCGTCGGCGTTGCAGTTATCATACAGGACCTCGAAGTGAACGCCCTTTTCGGTCTCGATCTCCTTCAGGCGGCTCTGGATGTTTTCGACTATCTGATTGAGCGAGGCGTCGTCAACGTAGTTGCAAAGGCCGATCTTGAAGACCTTACCGGAATCAGCGGTGTCTTCTGCGGCGTCGGTGGTGTCAACGGGTTCTGCGGTATCGGCAGGTTCCGTGGTGTTTGTGGTGGGATCGGCGGTGGAGTCTGCGGTGTCTGTGGTCTTGGAAGCGCAGGCGGCGAACGTGAGCAGCATCATGGCCGCAAGGATGAGCGCGATGATCTTTTTCATAATACAAAGTCCTTTCT
>USPI01000154.1 GCA_900556535.1 uncultured Eubacteriales bacterium
GCAGCTTTTTGCTTTGCAAAAAATGAATGCAGAGGGAGAAACAACATGGAAACTTTACTCAAAATCGTGCAGACCGTAAACCTTTATCTTTCCGACTATATTCTTATAGTCATGCTCATCGGCTGTGGTCTGTTTTTCAGCTTCAAGACGAAGTTCGTTCAGGTGCGCTGCTTTAAAGAAGGCTGGCGCAAGGTCTTCGGCAGCTTCTCGCTCCACGGCGGCAGGCACGAGGGCGGCATGAGCTCATTCCAGGCTCTTGCAACGGCTATCGCGGCGCAGGTCGGCACCGGCAACATCGTCGGCGCCTGCGGTGCTATCCTCGTCGGCGGCCCCGGCGCTATCTTCTGGATGTGGATCATCGCCTTCTTCGGCATGAGCACCATCTACGCCGAGGCGACCCTCGCACAGAAGACCCGCGTTGTCAATCCCGACGGCACCGTAGCCGGCGGCCCTGTCTACTACATTAAGAAGGCCTTCAATAACGGCTTCGGCAAGTTCATGGCAGGCTTCTTCGCAGTCGCCATCGTCCTCGCGCTCGGCTTCATGGGCGCCATGGTTCAGGCAAACTCCATCGGCGAGAGCTGCCAGAACGCATTCGGTATCCCGTCCTGGGTCATGGGTGTCGCAGTCGCAGCACTGTGCGCATTCATCTTCATCGGCGGCGCTTACAGAGTCGCGGCGGTCGCGGAAAAGATCGTTCCCATCATGGCGCTTCTGTACGTCATCGGAGGCCTCGTTGTACTCGTCTGCCGCATTCAGTATATCCCCGAGACCTTCGGCATGATCTTCAAGTACGCATTCAACCCCACCGCGGTCATCGGCGGCTCGATAGGCTTTGCGATAAAGCAGGCAATTTCTCAGGGCGTCAAGCGCGGCCTGTTCTCCAATGAGGCCGGTATGGGCTCGACCCCGCACGCACACGCTCAGGCAAAGGTCAAGACCCCGCATGAGCAGGGCGTCGTCGCAATGGTCGGCGTGTTTATCGACACCTTCGTCGTCCTGACCATGACCGCTCTCGTCGTTATCTCCACCCTCTACACCGGCGACGGCATCCTCTCCGGCGTAATGACCTCCTCGGAGAACCTTGCGGTTCTCGGAGTTGCAAAGACAAACCTCGCACAGCTCGCCTTCGGCAGTGTGTTCGGTGAGGGCCTCGGCGGTGCATTCGTTGCCATCTGCCTGCTGTTCTTCGCATTCACGACTATCATCGGCTGGAACCTCTTCGGCCGCATAAACATTGAATATCTTTTCGGCAAGAAGGCCGTTCTGCCTTACTCTATCCTCGCGGTATGCTTCATATTCCTCGGCTCTGTTCTCTCCAACGATCTCGTTTGGGAACTGACGGATATGTTCAACCAGCTCATGGTCATTCCGAACGTCATCGCACTTCTTGCACTCAGCGGCATGGTCGTGGCGAGCGCCAAGGCCGGCAGCAACGAAAAAATCGACAGTAATAAAAAGTAAGGCACACTCTGGGAAAGCCCGCTTCGGCGGGCTTTTTCCATGCCCTGCGCGGGAAGATTGACACACGGCGTATAATATAATCAAGACTGAAAATCAGCATCGGAAGGTAATGAATATGACGCAAATGAAGATAATTGCGCGGATAAAGACCCCGTTTGATACGAAATTCGGTATCCCGCGGCAGAGCGGAGTCGCGGCTCAGGTGTGCGGTGAGATCGTGTTCGAGCCGACCTATCGTGACACGGACGCCGTGCGCGGGCTTGAGGGATATTCGCATATTTGGCTCATATGGTGCTTCTCCGAATCCGTGACGGATAAGTGGTCGCCCACAGTGCGCCCGCCCAGACTCGGCGGAAACGTGCGCATGGGCGTTTTTGCGACGCGCTCTCCGTTCAGACCGAATCCCATAGGACTCTCGTGCGTGGAGCTTGAGAGCATTGAGTACACGCGCGACAGGGGCGCGGTCTTGCACGTGCGCGGTGCCGATCTCATGGACGGTACGCCCATATTCGACATTAAGCCCTATATACCCTATGCCGATTCCCACCCCGAGGCGCGCGGCGGCTTTACGGACACGGTAGAGTTTAAAAAGCTGAGCGTTATAATGCCGCAGGGCGCGGAAATACCCGACGGACTGCAAAGCGTTCTTGAAAACGATCCGAGGCCGCGCTATCATGATGATGAAAGCCGCGTGTACGGTATGCAGTACGCCGGGTATGAGGTAAAGTTCCGCGTGAGCGGAGATACGCTCACGGTGCTCAGTGTTGATTAAAACAGCCTGCTGCCGATAGAGTCGGCGAGCCTTTTTACGCTGTCCTCCGAGATGGGGGAGGGGAGCCCCGCGCCGTCGAGAATGTCGAGGAAGCTGCCGTCGGAGGCGGCCTTGAGGAGCTTGTTGTACGCCTTGAGCCCCGCGCCGCTGCGGTCAAGCTCCATGTTATATAGCTCGAATGCCGCGCTGCACGATACGCAGTAGCTTATGACGTAAAACGGCGACTCGAAGATATGCTGAATGTTCGTCCACATATAGGGCAGATATCTTGCGGGCACGCCGTCCGCGCCGCCGTATTCGCTTGCGAGCCGAGCGTAAAGCGAATTGAGGTTTTTAACGGTCAGCTCATCGTCGTCCAGCTCCCAGACCGCGTTTTCAAACTCGTTAAAGCACATCTGGTCAACGTAGGTCGATACCGCGTCAACGAGCTTGAAGCTCTCAAGCTGCGAGGCGAGCTTTTCGTCGGGCAGGTATTTCGTTATGAGAAACTCCATCGCCTGCGAGAACATTTCGCTCGAATCGTTATCCAAATTGAGCCCCTCGTTTATGTAGTCGTCGGTGAAATGCCCGAATTCGTGCCCGACGGTGATGATGTCCTCCTGATAGCCGGAGGTGCGCGAAAACAGGAACGGCGCGTCAAAATCGGTGAGATAGGTGACATAGGAGCCGTCGTACATATTTTCGCTGCTGCCGATGCAGTAAAGACCCTCGGATTTTAAATATTTCATTGCGGCGGAAATATCTCCGCCCATATTTGACGCCGCGGACGCGACCGTGCTCAGGCAGTCGGCGGAGTTCAGCTTCTCAAAATCGTCGTAAAGCGTGTCCAGCCGGCCGCTTTCGGCGAGCTTTTCGTATATGGGCACGAAGTATTTTTTCACGGCGCCGCAGTATTCCTCAAGCTCCTGCGCGTCATAGCTGCGCCCGAAGCCGTCGTAGCAGTATTCGCGGTAGCTGTCATAGCCGCACTTTTCGGCTATCTGACGGCGCACGCAAACGAGGTCTATGAATATCTGCGCAGCCTCGGCATTGTGCTTTTCGTAAACGTCGTAGCTGTCGGCGGCGCTGAACTTCGCATAGACGGCGCGGTACTGCGTGAGCAGGCGGCTCTCCTCGTTTTGCAGGCTTACGAGCTCGTCATCGGCGTATATGCCGTCCTCGTCGCCGTAGCCCTCCTCAAGCATGCCGCCGAAATAATATGTGTCGAGATATTCGCTCAGATGCGAGCGCGCACAGGCAAGCATAACGTCGTCATAGCACTTGTCGACCGTTGCCGAAGCGCCGGTGCAGTAGTCGTATTCCTCGGCGCAGTGCTCGTCGCTGAGATCCATGTCGCTGCGGATCATCGCAAGCGTGAGCATGGTGCCGAAGTGCGAATAGGCGTCGAAAAAGTCGTTTAATGCAGAGATCGTCTCCTTGCGCGAGGAGTGCGCGTCGAGAAGGTCTTTTATATTATCCGTCAGGCGCACCAGCTCGTCCGCGTCGGGACGCTCGTATTCCATGTCCTCGAAGCCGAGACCGGAAACGCGGTCGGAGTCCTTATTCGCGCCGAATATGCGCTCAAGCCTTGAGGTGTCATAGCCGGGGAAGAGCGTACCCATGGGGTCACAGGCAGTAAGCGACAGCAGCATCACCAAGGCCGTCAAAAGTGCGGTTATCTTTTTGCCAAAATGCATCAGACTTTTCCTCCAAGCGGTTTTATTCGATAATATCATAGTTTCCTCGCTTCGTAAAGATGAGAAAACACCG
>USPI01000155.1 GCA_900556535.1 uncultured Eubacteriales bacterium
AATCGCACCCTTATCGCTCTTGTGGTTTTTGCGGATATGTGGTATTTTAAAAGTTAAGCCGACTTTTAACAAGGCTGTCGGCGCAGTACGGAGAGTGAAAAAACATGAGAATGAGAAAAAAACCTAATTTGCAGCCGCGCATGGAAAAGTGCGCAGGCGTTTGGATAAAAAAGCCCGAGGAGCTTTGCGGCAAATGGCGCGAGAGCTTTCCGGAGCGCAGCGCGCTGTGGCTCGAAATAGGCTGCGGCAAGGGAAGGTTTACTGTCGGCACCGCGCAGGAGCACCCCGAGGCGACGCTCGTTGCCCTTGAAAAGGTCGAGGACGCGATGGTCATTGCGATGGAGCGCACGGAGGAGGCCGCGGTGCAGAACGCGAGGTTCATCTCCATGGACGCGCTCAAGCTGCGCGAGGTGTTTTCACCCGGCGAGGTCGAGCGGATATTCGTGAACTTCTGCGACCCGTGGCCCAAAAGCCGCGACGCAAAGCACAGACTGACCTCCCCGAATTTCCTGCGCATTTACGCGAACCTGCTGCCCATGGGCGGCGAGGTGCATTTTAAGACCGATAACCTGCCGCTTTTTGAGTGGTCGGTGCAGCAAATGCTCTCCGAGGGCTGGGAGCTCGACGAGGTGACGAACGACCTGCACGCCGACGGCACGGGCGGGGTCATGACGGACTACGAAAGCAAATTCCGCAGTCAGGGCGTTAGAATAAACCGCCTTGTCGCACGAAAAACGGCGGAGACGAAAAACGGGGCGAGCGGCGAGGTGCCGCGCCTGCGCGATGCTGCGCTCTCCGACGCGAGGGGGATAAACAAATGAGATTTATAAGCTGGAACGTGAACGGTCTTCGCGCCGTCGTGAAAAAGGGCTTTGAGGATATTTTCTACGCACTCGACGCCGACCACTTCTGCATTCAGGAGACGAAGCTTCAGCAGGGGCAGATAGACCTTGAGCTGCCCGGATACGAAAAATACTGGTGCTATGCCGACAAAAAGGGCTACTCCGGCACCGCGATATTCACAAAGCACACCCCGCTGAGCGTCAGCTATAACATCCCCGGTCACGAAACCGAGGGCAGGGTCATAACGCTCGAGTACGAGGAGTATTATCTCGTCTGCGTCTACACGCCCAACTCTCAAAATGAGCTCAAGCGCCTTGATTACCGCATGAGCTGGGAGGACGATTTCCGCGAGTACCTGTGCGCCCTCGACGGGAAAAAGCCCGTCATAGTCTGCGGCGACATGAACGTTGCTCATGAGCCCATTGACCTTAAAAACCCCGACTCTAACCATATGAACCCCGGCTTTTCCGACGCCGAGCGCGGGAAGTTTTCCGAGCTTCTTGACGCGGGCTTTGTCGATTCGTTCCGCGCACTTTATCCGGACAAGACCGATGCGTATTCCTGGTGGTCATACCGCGCCGCCGCACGCAGCAGAAACGTGGGCTGGCGCATTGACTATTTCGTCGTGTCCGAGCGGCTGCGGGAGAATATAAAGGATGCGTATATACTGCCCGAGATCATGGGCTCGGACCACTGTCCCGTGGGGCTTGATATATTATGGTGAAGATAGGAAACGTTCGGATAAACGGCAAAATGACGCTCGCGCCCATGGCGGGGGTGACGGATTTTGCGTTTCGCGCCATATGCACGGAGCTCGGCGCCGCGCTCACGACGACCGAGATGGTCAGCGCGAAGGCTTTGTGCTATAACGACAAAAAAACCAAGAGCCTTTTGTATAATCTGCCTGAGTGCCGACCCTTTGCCGCGCAGATATTCGGTCACGAGCCGGAGGTCATGGCGGAGGCGGCGCCGATGGCTGTTGAGCTTTCGGGCGCGGATATGCTCGATATAAATATGGGCTGTCCTGTCGGGAAGATCGTCAAAAGCGGCGACGGCTCGGCGCTCATGCGTGATCCCGAGCTTGCGGGAAAAATCGTCGAGCAGGTCGTTAAAACGGCGGGAGTGCCGGTGACGGTCAAGTTCCGCAAGGGCTTTGACGGCGGCAGCGTGAACGCCGTGGAGTTTGCGAAAACCATGCAGCAGGCGGGAGCGTCCGCGATAGCTGTTCACGGCAGGACGCGTGCGCAGATGTACGCCGGCAAGGCCGATTGGGACATTATCCGCGACGTGAAAAGAGCCGTTAGTATTCCCGTCATCGCAAACGGCGATATTTTCTCCGCACAGGATGCGGAGCACATTCTGCGCTATACCGGCTGCGAGCTTGCCATGATAGGCAGGGGCATATTCGGCGACCCGTGGCTGTTTTCCGAGGCAAACGCGCTGCTTTGCGGCGGGCCCGTGCCCGAAAAGCCGCCGCTTTCCGAGCGGATGGACCTTGCCGTGCGCCATACGCAGATGTATGCCGAGGTGTTCGGCGAGCGCCTTGCCTGTCTTGAGGCGCGCCACCAGATACCGTGGTATCTCAAGGGCGTGGCTCACGCGGGATATTATAAGCAGCAGCTTGTCAGAGTTGAGAGCATGGAAGAGCTTTATAAGATCATAAAGGGTATAAAAAGAGATCTCATATGACCGAAATAAACGAAAAGGAAATAATCGAGCGCGTTTTGAGCGGCGATACGGAGGCGTTTTCCGAGCTTGTCACGAGGTACGAAAAAACGGTCTACAACCTTGCGCTGCGCATGGTGGGAGACCGTTCCGACGCTGCGGATATGGCGCAGGAGGCCTTCGTGAAGGCGTGGACGAATTTGCCGTCATACAGGGGCGAGAGCAGGTTTTCCGCGTGGCTTTACAGGATAACGACGAACGTGTGCCTCGATTTTCTGCGCCATAAAAGCCGCAGACCGCAGGTTTCGCTGAGCACCTCGGACGATGACGAGGAGCGTCAGCTCGACATCCCCGACCACAAGTCGATGCCGGAGGAGCTTCTTATGAAAAAGCTCGGCATGGAGGCGGTGCACCGCGGGCTCGAAAGGCTGCCGCCCAAGCACAGGCAGATACTCGTCATGCGCGAGCTCGGCGGCTTGAGCTATTCGGAGATAGCCGCGCAGCTTTCGCTTGAGGAGGGCACGGTCAAGTCGCGTATTTTCCGCGCACGAAAAAATTTGTGCGCATTTTTGCTCGGAGACGGGAACATTCCCGACTCGATAGCGTCAAATGATCGAGAGGAGGCGGACTGCGATGGAGCATGAAAAGTGCATAGAGCTCATAAGCTGCCTTCTTGACGGCGAGCTGAGCGAGAGTGAGGAAGCCGAGGTGCGCGAGCACATCGCCGCCTGCGACGAGTGCAAAAGCGTGTACGATGCGTTTGCGGCGTTGTCGGGCAGCGTGTCGCAGCTCGAGGAGCCTCCCGAGGGGCTGCATGAGGACATAATGGCGGCCGTGAGCCGTGAGCGCCGGAAAAAGCCGCGGGTCATTTGGCTGCGCACTCTTTCCGCTGCGGCCTGCCTTGCGCTCGTCGTTTTTGCGGGAGTGCGGTTCGGGCTTTTTAACGGCGCAAGCTATGTAAACACGGACGGCGCAAACGATGAAAATTTGTCGGAGACCGTTGGCAATGCCGCCGATGACATGATCTGCACGAGCTACGGCGGCTATACGATCAAGCACGGCGCCGTGGTCATATCCGACGAGGATAAGATAGCGCAGCTCAAGGTGCTTCTTGAGAAAAGCGGCGACGGAAAGACCGCGCCGGATATACAGCCGGACGCCGCAATATGCCTCGGCAGCGACGATACGCTCATTGAGCTTTATTTTGACGGCGAGGACGCCTTTGCCGATTTTGACAGCACAGGTCCCGTCCACGTCAAGGGCAGCTCGGACGAAATCCGCGCGCTTATAGAGTAAATAACAAAAGTCGGCAGCGACAAAAACAGACGCTTATCAGGTCGGTTGAGACCGGAAAACATACGCCTGAAGGGGTAGTTTTGAGCGAGAAATTTTTTGTTCAGGCAAAATAACAAAATCTCGGTAATACTTTGTGTATTACCGAGATTTTTTATGAAGCATGGGCGGAAAAGAGCCGCTC
>USPI01000156.1 GCA_900556535.1 uncultured Eubacteriales bacterium
GCCCCTTGTTGTTCTTCAAGATGTTTTGCGGCGTTTTCTCAGCGCAGCGTGCCGAGGTAGCCCTCGAGGATCAGGCTTGCCGCGACCGCATCGACGGTCTTGCGGTGCTTTTTTTCTTTTTTGCCGTTTGCGTGCAAGATCGCGTGTGCCTCGACGCTGCTGCGCCGCTCGTCCCACATGACGACGGGAATGTCGCATCTCTCGCCGAGCAGCGCCGCAAACGCGCGGCATTTCTCGGCTCGCGGTCCCTCGCTGCCGTCCATGTTCTTCGGCAGACCGAGCACAAAGCGCTGCACGTTGCGCGCCTTTGCCTCGGATACTATCTCGTCGGCAAGCGCGGTGGGATCCCACTGATTTACCGTCCATGCCTCGCCCACGAGGATATTCATTTCGTCCGAAACGGCGAGTCCCGTGCGGGCGTCGCCGTAGTCAATGCCCATAATTCTCATGCCTTCACCTCAATCCGAAGCAGGCGCGGACGTCTCCGCAAATGTACAGCGAGCCGAACGCGCAGACCATCGCGCCCTTTTCGCGCGCCTTATCCTGCGCAAGCTCGACGCCGTCCTCGATGCTGCCCGCCGTTTCGGTCTCACAGCCGGCGGCTGCGAAAAGCCCGGCAAGCTCCTCGGCGGGGAGTGCGCGCTCGGAATCGGGAGTTACGCACACGACCGAGGAAAACAGCGGCGCAAGCGTTTTGACTATGCTGCGGTAGTCCTTATCCTTCAGAACGCCCGCAAGAGCCACGCGCTCGCAGTCGGGGAAATAGTGCTCCGTGCACTCCCTGAGCGCCGCCGCGCACTGCGGATTATGCCCGCCGTCGAGCACGAACCACGGCTCATCGGCGTGAAGCACCTCAAAGCGCGCGGGCCACGCGACGGAATACAGTCCCGACTCAACGGCGTCGTGGTCTATCTCCCAGCCCTGCCTGCGCAGGACCTCTATCGCTTCGAGCACCGTCGCCGCGTTGCGAAGCTGATGCGCACCCAGAAGCGGAATGGCATAGCTCTCGCCGCCGTAGGAAAATACCTGACCGTCGATGCTGTCAAACTCGACGCTTATGTCGTCAAAATCCGGTACGATGAGCTCCGCGCTTTTCTCGCGGCAAACCTCGCGCACGGTCTCCATCGTCTCGCCGTACTGCTGATACAGCACGACCGCCGCGCCGTACTTAATGATGCCTGCCTTTTCGTAGGCGATGCTCTCGAGCGTGTCGCCGAGTATCGCGGTGTGGTCAAGTCCGATGTTTGCGATGACGCAGCACTCGGGGCAGGGAATGGCGTTCGTGGCGTCGTAGCGCCCGCCCAGTCCGACCTCGAGCACGACAATGTCGCAGCCGGAGTCGGCAAACCATCTCAGTGCCGCCGCCGTCATCATCTCAAACTCCGTCGGGTGCTCGTCCATCGCGTCCGCGTGCCGACGCAGCTCCGTCACGATCTCGGCAAGCTCGGTGTCCGATATCTGCTCGCCGTTTATCTGCATTCTCTCGTTAAAGCGGCGCAGATATGGCGAGGTGAAAAGTCCGGTCTTGAGCCCTGCTCTTTTGAGAACGCTTGCGAGCATGGCGCAGATGCTGCCTTTGCCGTTCGTGCCGGCAACGTGGACGAACTTGAGCTCCGCCTGCGGATTTCCCATGCGCGAGAGCAGCTCCGTCACGCGCTCAAGCCCGAGCCGCGACTTGCGCCAGGACGAGCCGTTTATGTATTCAAGTGCCTGTTTATAGTCCATTTTGCGCCTTTCACTGAATGTATTTGTCTATGAACGCGTCGAGCTTCTCGGCGTATTCGTTCGGGTGGGTGAACATCGTTTCAATATGCCGCGTGCCGCTCGTGAACAGGTGATCCTTGTCATTGGGACACAATTCATATGCGCGCGGTGCGTTTTCAAACGGCACAGTCGGGTCATCCTCGCCGTGCACGAAAAGCATGGGCTGCGTGCTGCGCTTAACGTTCTCGGAAACATCCGTATCGGCGACGTCATAGCCCGCGATGCGCCTGTTCATCGCCGTTATGAGCCCGTACAGCGGGCCGAGCTGCGACTTGAGGATGGGGCGGGCGTCGGTGAAGCCGCTGTCCTCGACGGTGAATTTAACGATATCGGGAACGCGGTCGCTCATTTTCATGACGGTCGCGCCGCCGAGGGAAAAGCCGTGCATCACGACGCTCACGTCGCTGCCGAACTCGCTCTCCAAAAACTCGAGCCAGCGCAGGCAGTCGGCGCTTTCGAACACGTCATATCCGAACCATTTGCCGCCGCTGACGCCGGAGGCGGTGTTGTCGGGCGCGAACACGTCAAAGCCGCGGCTGTGGTAAAACTCAAGCAGCATACCCGCGGTCTCGGCGTGCTCGGAATGGTAGCCGTGCACGATGAACGCGATCTTTTTGCTGAATTTCGCGCCGCAGGGGAAGTAATTGCCGTGCAGCGTTTCGCCGCGCTCGGAGGTGAGCGTGTAGCACAGATGCACCTGCTGCCGCAGCGCGTCCGCTCTTGTGTCGCGCCAGACGTAGTATTCCGGCAGATGCATTTTCTTATCCAGCAGCGCGTTGAGCAGCGGCGGTCTTTTGCGCGCGAACACGAAATGATATATGTCTATCGCCGCAAGCGCGGGTATCCCGAGTGCGGCAAGCCAAAGCTTACTCATATCAGTTCACCGGCAGCACGGCGCCGACGCTCGAGAGTATCGAGAACGCGACGACGAGGATCTGGAACGCGAGCGAGCCGAATTTGCCGCAGATGGGGGAGGCGCCGGTGCGCTTGCGCGAGCGGTTGTAGGCGATGATGATGCCGATGCCGGTCACGATCTGAATGACGCTTGCAAAGCGGGTGAAGCCGACGAAGCTGCTCACTCCGAACAGCGCGAGCACGAGGCAGGGCGCGGACGCCAGCAGCCAGCAGAGGTTCTTGTTCCAGCCGGTCTGCTCGCCGACTATATCGCGCAGGTTGAGAGTGTTCGCCCAGAACGAGGTCGCAAGAGCCAGCAGCGTGAACACGTAGCCGACGATGGCGACCCAGCCGCCGAGGTGACGCGAAAGGTCAACGAGAGCGCCGTCCTCGGTGATATCCTTGCCCGCACCGAGCAGGGTCATGAGGGTTATAATAAATATAAGTAAGAGATTGATGGCAAGACCCGTCGCAATTGCGGCGCGGATGCGCTTTGCATCGCCGCGCAGACCCTTGACGACCTGCGGGGTGCTCATGACCGCCGAGAGCGAGAACGAGACCATGCCGAACAGCGCCAGAGCGTTATTAAAGCCGTGCCAGCCGGTGGGCAGGGCGGAGGTGCTGCGGATAACGGTAGCGCCGAAGAGTATGCCCACGACGCCGATCATGCTGATTATCGCGATCTTCTCGCAGATGCCGACGAGCTTCATGCCTACGAAAACGACGCCCGCGCCGATGACGTAGAAAATGAGCATACCCACGATATCGGGCAGCCCCAGCCAGTTTTTGAAAACCGCCGCCGCGCCGGTGAGGAATGCGCTGACGTTAACGATGACGGAAACGCCGAGCAGGATAAACGCCGTCCATGTGAAGATAGTCTTGATCTTGCCGGAGAAAAGCTCCGCGTCGAAGCACTTGACAAACTGTGCGCCGTTGTTGTTGAGACTCAGCTCCGCAATGAGAAAATGCAGAACGAGCGCGACCGCGTAGCCGATGAGCAGGATGAGCAGCGTCTCGCGGAAGCTGTTGTGCGCGGCGAGATAGGGCACGGAGAGAATGCCCGCGCCGACGCCGTGCCCCACGATAATGCTTGCTGCCTCGAAGAATGTAAGTTCTGATTCGCCGTTTAACTTTGCCATATGACTGACCCTTTCAAAAGTGTTGGTTTATGTAGTTTAACATAACTTTGAACAAATGACAACTGCCACAATATGTAGTGGTGCCACCCCCCCCGATACAATATGTAGCGCATATAGACGATAATTGCGTTAAAGTATAGCCAATTTGCCCATCTCGGAGGGAA
>USPI01000157.1 GCA_900556535.1 uncultured Eubacteriales bacterium
CCTGCGTTCTGACGAAGCTACTGATGACGATCGCGCCTCTATCATGTCTTGTTCAATTTGTGTCCATTATATATGTTAATTCGCCTTTGTCAAGCCCTTATTAACATTTTATTTATATTCTTTCGACATCTTTCGCCCTTGTTAATCATGCTTTGCGATGATAAAATAGAAAAAAACGAAAAGAGGTCGCTTTTTATGAGATACGGTTTCATAGGCTTGGGCAACATGGCGAGCGCGATAATCGCCGGCATGGCTGCCTGCGGAAGGTTCAAAAACGATTACCTTTACGGATATAACCGCTCCGAGGCAAAGACCCTCGCGCTCAAGGAAAAGCACGGGATAATCCCCTGCGCAAGCGCCGCCGACGTCGTGCAGAAGTCCGACGTCATCGTGCTCGCTGTAAAGCCGCAGGTCATGCCGGACGTGATCGAAGAAATAAGCAAGAGCGTCACCAAGGACAAGCTCGTCCTCACCATCGCCGCCGGCAAAAGCACCGAGTGGTACGAGGAGCGCCTTGCAAAGGGCGTGCCCGTCGTGCGCATCATGCCGAACATAAACGCCAAGGTCAAGGCGTCCGTCACCGCAATTTGCGGCGGCAAGGCGGCCGGAGAGGCGCAGCTCAAGATAGCCGACGCGATATTCTCCAGCGTTGGCAAGGTGTATCACATCGAGGAAAAGCTCTTCCCCGCCTTCGGGGCGCTCGGCGGAGCCTCGGGCGCGTTCATACTGATGTATATAGACGCTCTCGCCGAGGCGGGAGTGCGCGCGGGCTTTGCAAGACCCCTCGCGGAGGAGATCGTCTGCGCCACCGTGATGGGCAGCTCCGCCCTTGCGTTGGACAGCTCCGAGCACCCCATCGCGCTCATGAACAAGGTCTGCTCCCCCGGCGGCACCACCATCGAGGGCGTGTGCAAGCTGCGTGAGCTCGGCTTCGACTCCGCCGTCCAGCAGGCCCTTCAGGCCATCATCGATAAGGATCTGTTTTTGCTCTCGAACTAACTCTATTGCCATAGGGGCAACTGCCGTTGAGGCAATGCGCCACGGGCAATGGCAGTTGATTTCACTGCGCTGTCACGGTGACGGACTGCGGTAGAAGCCTGCACCCTTGCCTCCCTTGTGTAAAAGGAGGTGGCTTGAGCGAAGCGAAAGCCGGATGAGGTGTTTAAATCCTCATTATAAGGCTTTAAATCACCTCATCAGTCAGGCTGCGCCTGACAGCTTCCCCTCAAGGGGAAGCCAATGACGCACCCCGCGGGTAGCGCGGCAAATACGGTTTTCTCCGCGCCATCGTTACCGTGCTACCGCAATAATCGTATCGGTACTATCTCAAGGCGAACTGCCCCCGCGGCAGCGGCGCGGCAGATGCGGTTTCCTCCGCAGCTTCGTAACCGAGCTGACGCAATCACCGTATCCGCACGATTTTAAAACGAACTGCCCCTACGGCAGCAGCGCATCGCCGCTGCGGCAGCAGGTGCGCAGGCAGCAGGAGCTGCACGCGGGCTTGCGGGCGGTGCAGACGGCGCGCCCGTGCAGGACGAGACGGTGGCAGAAATCCGAGCTCTTTTCGGGCGGGAGCTGCCGCCGAAGCTCCGCCTCTATCTTCGCGGGGTCCTTGAGATCATCGACGAGCCCGAGGCGATTCGAAATTCTGATGCAGTGCGTGTCCACGACGACCGAGCCCGGAACGCGGTAAAGATCGCCGAGGATAAGATTGGCGGTCTTGCGACCCACCCCGGGCAGCATGAGCAGCTCGTCCATGTTATCCGGCACCCTGCCGCCGAAGCGCTCTGTGAGCATCCTCGCGCTGCCGACGATGTCGCGTGCCTTGGCGCGGTAAAAGCCACAGGAGTGAACATACTCCTCGACCTCCGCGATGTCGGCTTCGGCAAAGCTCTCAAGCGTCGGGAAGCGCGCAAACAGCGCCGGAGTTATCTCATTGACCCGCGCATCGGTGCACTGAGCCGCAAGACGCACGGAAAACAGCAATTCATAATCCTTATTATAATCGAGCGTGCATTCGGCCAGAGGATAGCACTCCTCCAAACGCCGGACTATCTCCGACACCTGCTGCTTTGTACGCATTATCATCACCTCGCACCCATTTTACCACACAAGCCGTGCCATGCGCCAGCGCAAATGCGACACGGCTCGGGAGAAGCATATGTATAAACCACTTGCAGACGAAATAAGACCCCGCAGCCTCGACGAGGTGGTCGGGCAGAAGCATATCCTCGGCGACAACGGGCTGCTGCGCCGAATAATCGAAAGCGGCGACATTCCGAATATGATCTTCTACGGTCCGTCGGGCACGGGCAAAACGACGGTCGCGCGCATAATCGCGGAGAAAACGAACCGCACCCTGCGAAAGCTCAACGCAACCACCGCGGGGCTTGCCGACATTAAGGAGATCATCGCCGAGCTCGACACGCTCCTGACCCCCGGCGGCGTGCTGCTGTACCTCGACGAGATACAGTATTTCAACAAAAAGCAGCAGCAATCGCTGCTGGAGTTCATCGAGGACGGGCGCATCACGCTCATCGCCTCGACGACGGAAAACCCGTATTTCTGCGTGTTCGGAGCTATCCTCAGCCGCTCGACGGTGTTCGAGTTCAAGCCCGTAGCCCCCGAGGAGGCGCAGCACGCGGTCGAGCGCGCATTCAAGCTGCTTGCCGAAAAAAACGGCGTGACGCCCGAGCTTGAGCCGGGCGCGGCGCTGCGGATAAGTCAGGCCTGCGGCGGGGATGTGCGCAAGGCGATAAACGCGGTGGAGCTGCTGTTTTCCGCCGCCGTGAGACGGGACGGCAGGGCGCTTATAACGCTTGAGGACGCGCGGGCGGTGACCCAGCGCAGCGCGATGCGCTATGACCGCGACGGCGACGAGCATTTTGACGCGCTGTCGGCACTCATGAAGTCCATGCGTGGCTCCGATCCGGACGCGGCGCTGCACTATCTTGCGCGGCTGCTGGAGGCGGGCGACCTCATCGGCGCGTGCCGCCGCATACTGTGCTCTGCCAGCGAGGACATCGGCCTTGCCTATCCGCAGGCGGTGCCCATCGTCAAGGCCTGCGTTGACTCCGCGCTCCAGCTCGGTATGCCCGAGGCACGGCTGCCGCTTGCCGAGGCGGTCATTTTCCTCGCCACCGCGCCCAAGTCAAACAGCGCATACATGGCGATAAACGCCGCCATCGCCGACGTTCGCGCAGGCAAAAGCGGGCCGCCGCCGCGCGAGCTTCAAAATGTGCACGCCGACGGAGCGGGCTTCGAGCGCGAGCAGGGCTATAAATACCCCCACGACTTTCCCGCGCATTGGGTGCGCCAGCAGTATCTGCCCGACGCGCTTCGCGGCACGCGGTATTACGGCTTCGGCGACAACAAGATAGAGCAGGCCGCGAAAAAATACTGGGACGAGATAAAAAAGTGAGGTGGCAAAAATGCCGATGGACATTCAGGTCGGCGACGTGCTGACGATGAAAAAAGCCCACCCCTGCGGCGAAAAGCGCTGGCAGGTGCTGCGCGTCGGCGCCGATTTCAAGCTCCGCTGCCTCGGCTGCGGGCACGAGGTCATGGGCGCGCGCAGTAAATTTGAGAAGAATATCCGCGCCGTTGAGCGCGACGGGAGGACGCTGTAATTCGGGCGTTTTCCGCCATAAAAACCGTTACGGAGGTGTATCGCCATGCGCGATCCTAACAAATTCAGACGAGTGGCTCTGCCGCTGTTTTTCATTGCGATCCTCGCCGCGCTGCTTCTGCTGTCATATGTTGACAGCGAGGTGATCCCCATCATCGTCATGCTGCTCGCGGTCGCGTTCGTCGTGTCGTTTCTGCTGTTCTGGCGCTGCCCGAAGTGCCACAAGATGCTGCCCAACGGCACCCTCAAGCACTGCCCCTTCTGCGGCTGCAAATTCGGCGACGACGATGAAAACGAATAACAAAAGAACCTGTTAACACATTCTACGTTC
>USPI01000158.1 GCA_900556535.1 uncultured Eubacteriales bacterium
TTATTTGCCCGCATTATATGGCGGGTTTTTTGATTTGTCAATAGTTTTTTTGCAATTTTCTGATTTTTATGCTTTGCGCCGCGAAATTTGCGGGCTTTTACAGGCTGTCGGCCCTTGAGAGAGCTTTGTTCTTGTACTGCGGATCGCCGGTGACCTCGCTCAAAATTTCGATGCCGTCGGGCACGCAGTGCTCGGGCTTTTCGCCGTAAATGAACATGACCGCCTTCTCGCTGCTGAAGGGGTAGACGTCTATTTCAAACCTGCGGCTGTCGTAGACGAAGCGGTATTTGGTCTTGCTCACGCTCCTGAGCTCGGGGTCGGCTTCAAGCATATAGCCGTTATACTGCTTCTCGGTGATGGGCTTTTCGGTGTCCCATTTCGTGCCGTCGTCGCGGAAATGCTTCTCGGTGTAGAAATAAAGCTGCTCGCCGCCGTTTTTCTCGCGGCGGATGCGGCGCTCGATGCTGGGGTTTGTCATGACGAGATAGGTCTGCACCATGTCGATCTCGGCGGCGCGGTATTTTTCTGTGAGCTGTGCCATGTCCGGCATGGAGATGAGGAACTTGCGCTTTTTGACCATGGGCTCAGGCTCGCCGATGACGCGGTAAATTTCGCGTATCGCGCGGTTTATCTTGTCCTCGAAGTTGACGGAGTTGTCGATAATGCGCAGGTTGGAGTAGCCGCTCCATGCGCTGAGGGTGCGGTCGTCGATCTCGCGCGCGTACTCTATCGACTCGCTGCGCGCCGTGTTGCCGAGGTTATACGCAAACTCCGCGCCCTTCGCGCAGGTCACGAGATACAAAACGGCGTCGTAGCCCGCGAGCACCTCCGCCTCGGTCTTTCCCGCAACGCGCATGAGCACCTCCGCGAAGTCCTCGTCGGAAATATACGCCTTGTCGTCGAGCAGGGCGCGGTCGTAGACGATGAGCACCTTGTCCTCGGGCACGACCTCGGCTGCCGCAAGCGCGAGCTTTTCCTTGTGCACCTGATCGGCGATGACGAAGTCCTGGAACTTGAGCATGGACATACAAACGCCGAAGGGGTTGATGCCGAAGCCGGAAATGAGCTCGGTGACGGTCTCGGGAATGGTGATGACGCGCCAGCCGTCGTCCTGCTTGAACTCCTTGAGAATGCGGCTAATGAGCGTCGTTTTGCCCGCGGCGGGACCGCCGGTGAGCACGACGCGGTAGATCTTCTTGCTCATGATTATTTCTCCTCGTTTTCAAAAAGAAATGCCGAAAGCTCGGGTATCGTTTTAAAATAATTGTCGCAGTTTGCGCGCATGAAGGTCTCTATCTCCGGAATGTCGTTTGCCCAGCCTGCCGCGGCAAAGTCAACTCCGCAGCGCCGCGCCATGTCGTAGCCGGGCTTGAGATCGTCGAGCATGAGCAGCTCCGAGCGCGAAAAGCCGAAGCGGCGCATTATCTCCTCAAGCGGATATGGGTTGGGCTTGCGCTCCTCAAGGGGGCGCTCCCAGCCGAATACCATGTCCGGCTCGGGCAGACCGTTTTCGCGGTAATCGCGCAGGATGTTGTTGGAATATGAATGCGAAACGACGCACAGCACGCCGCCGAGCTCCTTGTGGCGGGCTAAAAGCTCGCGCATCCCGTCGTAACTGCGCGGAACGTGGCACTTGACGTAGGCGTTCCAATAATCCTGCTCGCGCAGCATATCCTTGTGCGTCATGCCTACCATGTCGCGGAAAAACGCGACGACGCCGGGGTCGAAGTTATATTTAAAATAATCCTCAAGCGTGTAGTGCGCGTCGGGGTGATAGATAGCGGCGTATTCAACGAAGCTGGGGTAATGCACCGTGGCGGTGCTGTTGACGACGGTGTCGTCGTGGTCTACAACAAGGCAGGGATATTTCATGCTTTCCTCCGTGGACTTGGTCTTGTGTCTGTATTATTATACCTTGCTTTCCGAGAATAAGCAAGCGCCCCGTGCTTTCGGACACAGGGCGCTGTGTTTTTTTGATTAACCTCAGGCTGCCGCGGACTTTTTAATGCGGCGCCGCTCCAATATCCAGCCTATGAACATCACTGCCGCGAAGAACAGCAGGAAGCCCACGCACTGCTTCCAGCCGTAGCCGACCCATATCGCGTAGCAGAAGAACAGGCAGCAGATAACGCCCAGAGCGGGCAGGACGAAGCGCTTTACGGGATGGAGGTCCTTTGCCTTGACCATGAGACCGATCATCATGGGGATGTACATGAGATACAGGCAGATGATGCCGATCTCGTCCGGCTCCCACGCAAACCACTCGCACGAATGCACCGCACCGAACAGACCGGGGCCGCCCATCCACATCATGACCGTCCATGCGTACCAGAAGCCCGCGAGCATCATGCCGATGATGGAGGACTTGATGGCAAAGTTGTTCTGATCGTCGATGTGGCTGAAGAAGCCCGGCTGCGGCCCCATGCCGCGCGCGGAGATGGAGTACATACTGCGGCAGGAGGCCATGATAAGCCCGTTCATCGTGCCGAGGCAGGAAATGGTGATAAAGACGTAGACGATGGTGCCGACAGCGCCGCCGAAGAGCTTGGAGAAGGCGATGCGCGGGAGGCTCTCGCCGAAGGGCCAGGTGGAGATGATAGTGTTAACGTCTCCGACGATGCTCATCGCCCAGATATACAGCGCGTAGATGATGATGGTGACCAGAGCGCCGATGACGAGCGCGAGCGGGAGATTGCGCTTTGAGTTTTTAAGCTCGGAGTTGATGCTCGTTGCGAGTATCCAGCCCTCGTAGGCGAAGGCGAAGCCGACTACGGCCTTGAAAAAGCCCTCGCCGCCGACGGCGACATAGTCGGGGGAGTTAACGTAGTCAAGCACCTGCAGGGTCGTGCCGTTTACAAGACCCGCGATCGTGCCGACGATGCCCATGAGCAGCAGGGGGATGAGCTTGATGACCGTCATGCCGACCTGAAGCCTGCCGGCGATCTTCGGGCTGAGCGCGTTGATGCCGTAGCCGATCATCAGAAATCCCGCGCCGACTCCGATGCAGACGGCGTTGACCTGACCGTTGGCAAAGTCAATGGACGATATTCCGAAAAGCTGCAAAAACATCATTGCCGAGAAAAACGCGAGCATGGACGCAAGCGCCGGCGTGTAGATGGTCGTCATGAACCAGCCGACGTAATACGCATACTTGGGGCCGAGCGCGAGCTCCGCGTAGTCAACGACGCCGTTGACCTTCTCGTACTTGCTGCCGAGCGTCGCAAAAACGAGCGAGCAGATTATGCAGATAAGGCCGACGACTCCGACGACGGCGATGCCCTGCATGAGATTTCCACCTGTCAGCGACAGCACCTTGCCGCCTTTGATAAAGACGCCGGAGCCGATGACGATGCCGATGACCATGGAAATCGCGGTAGGCAGACCGTACCTTTTTTCCATTTTGTTTTCCATTCGATTCTCTCCTAAATCTAAGCCCGTGACTGTCATGGGCTTTGCTTTTTGCATTTAAAGCAATACATAAATAATACGGGATTTTGTGCGTCTTGTCAATATTTCTGTGTTTGTCAACCATTTCCTCTGGACGTTTCCAGTAATCATCACCCCACTCTTTACGGGCAAAGTAATCAAAGTACATTAGAAACTCTCCAGTTGCTACTGCACCTGCAAATTGAGAACTAATCGCAAATACCAGATTAACGAACATGCCACAGAAAGAATCCAGGTTCTTGGGTCTGGCAGACAAACCTCCAATTGGCTGTAACCCCTCCAATAGAAAGGGATACATAGTGATAGCCACGCAGTAGGGCATAATCGATGTTTCATCATGCTTATAAAGTAAATGTTGTTCCAGCATACGGATATATTCCTTAGCTAGCTCCTCTCCATATAACTCTCTGATTTTATCAGTAAGAATTGCACGATTTACCTTAATAACATCACCTTTGAACAATTCTCCATTTAAGGTTACAATGTTCT
>USPI01000159.1 GCA_900556535.1 uncultured Eubacteriales bacterium
GGAGATTGCGCCGAGGTCACCGCAAAAAGGCTCGGCAGAGAAAATATTTGCTGTAAATCCGTCAAAAACTATGATAAACTTATTAGGTTACTTCAAGGCGAGGATGCATTCATTTTCATCCTGCCGACGTACACCGCAATGCTTGAAATGCGCAAAAAGCTCGTGCGCGAGCTCGGCGGTAAAAATTTTTGGGAATAATATTCGGGAATGATAAAATATGATACGCTTTTATAACGGAAAGATACTGACGTTTGAAAATGAAAACGAGGTAAAAATAAGCGAGGCGGAGGTCTGGACGGACGGCGCGGTGATATGCCGCGTGGGGGAAACGCCCGAGACCCTGCCGCAGTTTGAGCGGGAGATCGACCTGCGCGGCGACCTGCTGATACCGGGCTTTAAGAACGCGCACACCCATTCGGGAATGACCTTCCTGCGCTCGCTTGCCGACGATATGCCGCTGGACAAATGGCTCAGCGAGCAGGTCTGGCCGCATGAGGCGCGCCTTAGCCCCGACGGGCTTTACGTCATGACGCGCCTTGCCGTCATGGAATACCTTACGAGCGGCATAACGAGCTGCTTTGATATGTATTTTCATAACGATGCCTTCGTGCGCGCCTGCATCGACTCGGGCTTTCGCGCGGTGCTGTGCGGTGATATGAATAATTTTGACCGCGACTACACGGAGCTTGAGGATAAGTTCCTGCGCTATAACAAAACGCATGAGCTCATATCCTACCACCTCGGCTTCCACGCGGAGTACACGACGTCGTTAGAGCGCATGGAGTTTGTCGCCTCGCTCGTGCAAAAATACCGCGAGCCGATGTTCACCCACTCCTCGGAGACCCGCGCGGAGGTGGACGGCTGTATTGAGCGCCACGGCGTAACGCCGACAGTGCTGTTTGACAGGCTCGGAATGTATGACTACGGCGGCGGCGGCTTCCACTGCGTGCACATGAGCGATGAGGATATCGGGATATTCAAAAAGCGCGGGCTGTGGGCGGTGTTGAATCCAGCTTCCAATCTCAAGCTCGCAAGCGGCATCGCGCCCGTAAAGCGCTTTCTCGACGAGGGGATAGGCCTCGCCCTCGGCACGGACGGCGCGGGCTCGAATAACGCCTTGGATATGTTCCGCGAGATGTATCTGACGAGCGTTTTGCCCAAGTACCGCGAAAACGACGCCTCCGCCGTTGATGCGCGCAGCGTTCTCAGGATGGCTTGCGTCGGCGGTGCGCGGGCGATGGGGCTTTGCGATTGCGACGGCATTGCGGCGGGCAAAAAAGCAGACCTTGTCGTTATTGACCTGCACCGGCCGAATATGCGCCCCATCAACAACATTCCCAAAAACATCGTTTATTCCGGCAGCAAGGAAAATGTGCGCCTTACGATGGTAAACGGCAGAGTTTTATACGAAAACGGCGAATTCTTCATCGGCGAGGAGCCGGAGAAAATATACGCCGAAGCGGAAAAGGTAATGGAGACGATCAGAAGTTGAGAGAAATAGATCTTCACGTTCATACGAATATATCCGACGGCTCGGAGACTCCCGAGGAGACCGTCAGGTACGCAAAGTCGCTTGGACTGCGCGCTATCGCCATAACCGACCACGACAGCGTCAACGGCGTTGCCGCGGCTCAGGCGGAGGGCGAAAGGTGCGGTCTTGAGGTCGTTGCGGGCATGGAGCTCGGCTGCGGCTGGTACGGCAGGGAGGTGCATATGCTTGCATACGACCTGGACATTCACTCGCCCAAGCTTCCGCCGGTACTTGATTGGGTCGTGCGCGACCGCGACGAGCGAAACCGCAAGATGGTCGAAATGCTCGCGCGTGACGGGCTTATGATAGATATAGACGAGTTGCAGGCAAAGCACCCCGGCTCCACCATCGGCAGACCGCACTTTGCGCTGTGCCTTGTCGAGGCGGGCATAGCCGACAGCGTGCAGGATGCGTTCAAGCGCTTTCTCGACCCCGGCTGCAAGTATTATATACGCCGCCATTTTCTCAGCGTGGAGGAAGCGGCGGAGCTCATACGCTCGGCAGGCGGCAAGCCCGTAATTGCGCACCCGCGCCAGTATAAGCTCACGCAAGAGCGCTTTACCGAGCTCATGGAGCGTGCTCGCGCGTGCGGAGTCGCGGGGCTTGAGTGCTACTACTCCGGCTATGACGACAAGACCGTCTCCGAGTATCTTGCTGCCGCGAAGCAGTACGGCTTTTGCCCGACCGCCGGCAGCGATTGGCACGGCAAAAACAAGCCGCATATTGCGCTCGGCAGCGGCATGAACGGCGAGCTTGCGGCCCCCTACGAGCTTTTGGAGGGGCTGCGCCGCCACGAATAAACAGAAAAAATAATTTTTTTCATAAAATTTTTTGTAAAAACCGAAATGTGAAGGCGAGTTCTCCGTCATTATAGGTACAAGGCCAAACGGCCTGACCCGAGAAAACTTAACGAAAGGAGAACTCAAATGGACGAAAAGATGGGTGTTATGCCCGAAATCAATGCTGATGACGCTCTCAAGACCATCGGTCTGCTGACTGTTATCAGAATCATGCTTAAGATCATATTCTGATTTTTGCGCAAAAATAAAATGAAAATGCACCGTCTTTTTTGACGGTGCATTTTTTCGCGTCCGTATTCGAATGATTATTCGCCGAAATCGAGAACGCGCAGCATACGCACGAGGGTGAGCCTGTTGCGGATAGCCGCGGAGATGGGCAGCATCTCGCTCTCAAGCGCGGGATCGATGCCGATATGCTCGGGCAGGTACTTGCAGCCGCAGGCCTTGTAAAGTGCCTCAAGCTCCTCGACGGTGGGCAGGGCGTTTATCATGTCGCGTATCTCGTCCCAGTGGTCAACGATGTTCTGCGCATCGAAGGTCGCAAGAATGTCGTTTTCGTTTTCCTTAATGATGCCCGCTGCGAGTCTGTCACCGAAGTTCTCGCGGATCCAATCCTCGCTGAGGGGCTCGAAGGCCTTCGCCTTGGGAGTGGGCAGAGTGGCAAGATGGCGGTACAGCTTCAGGCAGGCAAAGGTGCCGACGCCGACGCATTCGCCGTGGATGCCCTCGGCATTTTCAAAGCGCGGGGGATGCATCTCGACGAGGTGAGCCATGAGGTGCTCGGCGCCCGAGGCCGCTCTGGAGTGGTTGAGAAGCTGCATGGTCAGACCGCTCTTCATCTGCGCCATGGTCATTGCCTCGTGGTCGGCAACGCCGGTGGCTGCGTACTTGTCGGCTGCCTCGCGCATTATTTCAAGAGCCTCCTGTGCGAGATCGGCTACCATGGGGCAGTAATACTCGCCGCAGACGAGATGGGAAATTTTCCAGTCGAGCAGGGAAATGTACTTGGAGAGAATGTCGTTTATGCCGCTGGCGACGAGGCGAGCGGGAGCGCCCTTAATGATGTCAAGGTCGGTCACGACGAGGACGGGAGCACACATTGCGGTGGACTTTTTCTGACCGTTAATGATGGCCGAGCATATATTAGCGGTAAAGCCGTCGGAGGAGGCAAGCGTCGGGATGGCAACAAAGGGAATGCCGAGCTTGTATGCGGGGTAGCGGCCGAAGTCCATGATGGTGCCGGCGCCGTATGCCACGATGACCTCGGGATCATCGAGCTGCTCCATCATCTTCTCAATGGCGACGTCCTCCGCCTTGAGACCGTTTGCCTCAAGCACGATCTCCTGATCTGCGCGCACATGCTTGCCCTCGGTGAGCTTGTAGATGACAGAGTCGTAAACGACCGCGCGCTTTTTGTCCGCAAGGCCGACGTCCGCCATGTACTGCTCAAAATTTGCGATGGCGCCGGACTCGACGACGACCTTCTTCGTCTCGAGCTCGTGCTCCCTGCCGCAAACGCATTTGCCAACGTACTTTTCGCAATCCATTATCATAGCTGATACCTCATATATTAATTAATATATTA
>USPI01000160.1 GCA_900556535.1 uncultured Eubacteriales bacterium
AAGACGCCTCAAGGTGTTCACGAGGTTTTCAACATAAATTTCACCTACTGCTATTACTACTGAAAGTTTTAAGATTTATTTATATATCATTCTATTTTTTCGTTTTTAACGGGAGGAACGTTATGAAGTTTTCATGTGAAAAGCATATTCTCCAGTCCGCCGTTGCGGTATGCTCCAGAGCTGCCGCCGCGAAGAGCCCCATTCCCGCGCTTGAGGGCGTGCTGCTCGAGGCCGGCGAAAGACTGCGCGTTACGGGCTATGACCTGAAAAAGGGTATATACACCAATATAGAAGCCGACGTCACCGAGCCGGGCAGCATCGTTTTGGATGCAAAGCTCTTCGGCGAGATGGTGCGCAAGATGCCGGACGGGATTATTTACATTTCCTCGGATGAGGAGAACAAGACCACCGTCAAGTGCGGAAAGACCGAGTTTTCGTTCATGGGCGTTGACTCCGGCGAGTATCCCGAGCTTCCGAGCGTTGACGGAATTAAGAGCTATAAGATAAAGCAGGGCGTTCTGAAGAACATGATAAACCAGTGCATCTTCGCCGTCAGCGATAACGACAGCCGCCCCGTGTACACCGGCTCGATGTTTGAGGTCGAAAACGGCGTGCTTGCGATGGTCTCCGTTGACGGCTACCGTCTGGCGATCCGCCGCGAGGCTATCGAGGGTCCCGAGGAGCACAATGAGTTCATCGTGCCCGCGACCGCGCTTGCCGATATCGAGCGCATAAGCGAGGCCGAGTCCGAGGAGGACACCGGAATTTACGTCGGCGCTAACCACGTTTCGTTCATTGTCGGCAGCACCGTCGTTATAAGCCGCCGCCTTGAGGGTGATTTCCTCAACTACCGCAAGGCGATGCCGGACACCTTTAAGCTTCATATCAAGGTCGGACGCACCGAGCTTCTGCGCGTTGTCGACCGCGTCGCGCTCATCATCGACGAAAAGACCAAGAACCCCGTGCGCATGACGTTTAACGAGAATTTCATCGACTGCCTGTGCAATACCCCCATCGGCAAGGCTGAGGACGTGTGCTTCTCCGAGGGTGACGGCGAAGGGCTGGAGATCGGCTTCAACGGCAAGTATCTCATGGATGCGCTCAAGGCAGCGCCCGCGGATGAGATCGACCTTTGCCTCAACGGCAACACCTCACCCTGCATCATGACCCCCACCGACGGCAGCGAGACATTTAAATACATGATTCTGCCCATCAGACTCCGCTCCTAACTGCTCGCCGCAGGGGCGATGCGCCACCGACATTGGAAGAGTTGTTAAGTGCGGTGTCACGGTAACGGACTGCAACGGTTTTATTGGCACTTTCGTAACCGAGCACCTGAAATAGCTGTATCGGCAAAATCCAAAGGCGAATTGCCCCAACGGCGAGCAGCGAGCATTGTTCGCCCGTATGGTCGGAAGTTTTAGCTATTTGAAAAGTAAAAAAAAACAGGGTAGCGTAATGACTAAGACATTGCCTTCCCCTTGAGGGGAAGGTGGGTCGGAGCGCAGCGGAGAGCCGGATGAGGTGTTTACATTTTTAATAAAAGACAAAAAATCACCTCATCAGTCACCTTCGGTGACAGCTTCCCCTCAAGGGGAAGCCAATAGCGCCACTGCCGTGGAGGCAATGGCGCAACCGACAATGGCGGTGGATTAAGCTGCGCTGTCACGGTAACTGACTGTAACGGTTTCGTCCGCAGCTTCGATACCGTGCTGACGCAATAAATGTATAAGTAAAATGAAAAGGCGTAGTTAAAAATGGAGATAGAGATCACAACTGAATTTATAAAGCTCGATGCGCTGCTGAAGTTTGCGGCGCTGGTGGGCACTGGCGGCGAGGCAAAATTCGTCATCGCCGAGGGTCTTGTCAAGGTAAACGGCGAGACGTGCACCATGCGCGGCAAGAAGCTGCGCGCGGGCGACACGGTCGAGTTTAACGGCGAGACCGTCACGATCACACAATGAGAATAGACAAAATAGCCCTGAACGGATTTCGCAACTACGACTTCGAGACCGCGCAGTTTTCGCCCGGCACGAACGTCATTTTCGGCGAGAACGCGCAGGGCAAGACCAATCTTTTGGAGGCTGTCTATATGCTCGCCGCGGGAAGGAGCTTCCGCACGAGGTTTGACCGCGAGCTCATCGGCTTCGGCTGCGACCGCGCGGAGATCCTCGCGGACATAGTCAGCCACGAGCGCGGGCAGACCGTGCGCATCGTCATGCGAAACGGCGTGCGCAAGCAGATAACGGTGAACGCCGTGAAAAAAACGGCGGGCGAGCTTGCGGGAACGCTGACGGCGGTGCTGTTCTGTCCGGACGACCTGAACCTCATTAAAGAGGGCGCTGCGGCGCGGCGCAGGCTGATGGATAACGCGATAAGCCAGATAAGGCCGCGGTATGCCGAGTATCTTTCGCAGTTCAATAAATTCTACGAGAGTAAAACGCGCATCCTGAAGGATTGGCGCGAGAAGCCATCGCTTCTTGACACAGTGGACGAATTTTCCGACGGAATGTGCCGAGCATCGGCGCAGCTCATTCGCTACCGCGCATCGTTTGCGGCGCGGCTTGCAGAGGAGGCGGCGCCCATACACAGTGAGTTTTCGGGCGCGGGCGAGAGGCTTGATATAGAATATACGACCGTGTCGTCGGTGAAGGATCCGACGGCGTCCGCAAAGGAAATTTACTACGACCTTTGCGACCATATGGAGACGCACAAGCGCGCAGAGCTTGAGTCGGGGCAGTGTCTTTCCGGCGCGCACAAGGACGACCTTGTCATAAGCATTAACGGCAAGACCGCGCGATCGTTCGCAAGCCAGGGTCAGACCCGCACGGCGGCGCTGTCCATTAAGCTTGCCGAGCGTGAAATTTACCTCGACGAGACGGGCGAATATCCGATACTGCTGCTCGACGACGTGCTTTCGGAGCTTGACACGAAACGGCAGGAGTTTGTTTTAAATCGCATCGGCGGCGGACAGACGCTCATAACCTGCTGCGAGGATGAGGGCATCTCCAAGCGCACGGGCGGCAAGGTGCTGCACGTCAAGGGCGGGAGGATAGTCTGATGTATCTGCATTTGGGCGCGGGCGCAGTCGTGCGCAGCGAGAGCATCGTGGGCGTTTTCGACCTTGACAATACCAGCCAGTCGCACTTAACGCGCAAGTACCTCACCGCCGCGGAAAAAAGCGGGCAGGTCATAAACGTCGCGGAGGATATCCCAAAAAGCTTCGTCGTGTGCAAGGATGAGAGCGGCATGCGCGTGTATCTGAGCCAGATGTCCACCCAAACGCTCCTCAAGCGTTTTTCAATTTCGTTTTGACGCACCTACCGATACGCATTTTGCGGTTACTCGGTATCGAAGGTGCGGAGGAAACCATAGCTGCCGCGCTATCCGTGAGTGTTGTCTTAGTCGGCAGTTCCAACGACGACGTAGGGGCAATGCGCCACGCACATCGGCAGAGTTATTAAGTGCGCAAGCACGGTGACGGACTGCAACGGTTTGGTCGGAAGTATCATAACCGAGCTGACGCAATAGATGTATCGGTAAAATCCCAAGGCGCATTGCCTCCACGGCAGTGGCGGCGAGCAGCGGGCGACCAATGGTCGCCCCTACATTCTCGTCGGAAGTGCAATCAACACCGTAGGGGCGAGCATCGCTCGCCCTCATGGTCGGTAGCTTTAGCTATTTGAAAAGTAAAAAAAACAGGGTAGCGTAATGACTAAGACATTGCCTTCCACTTGAGTGGAAGGTGGGTCGGAGCGAAGCGGAGAGCCGGATGAGGTGTTTACATTTCTTAATAAAAGACAATAAATCACCTCATCAGTCACCTTCGGTGACAGCTTCCCCTCAAGGGGAAGCCAATA
>USPI01000161.1 GCA_900556535.1 uncultured Eubacteriales bacterium
ATTGCCGCCGCGCTGGAGATAGTGCGCGAGGGCGGAATGGCAGCGCTCACGGCGAGAAGCCTTGCCTCGGCGCTGGGGTGCTCGGCAAAGCCCGTGTTCGGGCTTTTTGAAAATATGCAGCAGGTGCAGGAGGCGGTCGTGTGCGCTGCCGACGCGGAGTATCAGAGCTTCCTCGCCGATGGCATGAGCAGCGGGCGCTATCCGCCGTATAAGGCCAGCGGCATGGCGTATATCGGCTTTGCAAGGCGCTCGCCGGAGATTTTCAAGCTCCTTTTCATGCGCGACCGCAGCGCCGCGGAGCAGACACAGTCAGGTGACGAGAGCATCGACGGGATAATCTCGCTTATAAGCCGCAGCACTGGACTGAGCACGGAGGATGCGCGGCTTTTCCATCTTGAAATGTGGATATTCGTGCACGGCATTGCGTCGATGATAGTCACGGGCTATCTCGATTGGCAGGAGGACTATGTAAGCCGCGTCCTGAGCGATGCTTACGAGGGACTGCGCGCACGCTGGTGCGGAGGAGAAAAATGAACGCGATACAAGCTGTGGGACTGACGAAAAAATATAAGGGCGTGACCGCTGTGGACGGGCTCGACCTGAGCATACGCAGCGGCGAATTGTTCTCGCTGCTCGGCGTTAACGGCGCGGGCAAGACCACGACGATAAAAATGCTCTCCTGCCTCACGCAGCCTACTTCGGGCGACGCGCTGCTCGGCGGCATGAGCATAAAAAAAGACCCCGCCGCCGTCAAGCGCATCATCGGCGTTTCCCCGCAGGAGACCGCCGTTGCGCCCAATCTCACGGTGCGCGAGAATTTGGAGCTCATGTGCGGAGTGCGCGGATATTCGAGGGCGCGCAGCCGCGAGCGTGCCGCGGAGATGTCGGAGGAATTCGGGCTCGGCGAAATAAGCGGCAGGAAAGCGGGAAAGCTCTCGGGCGGCTGGCAGAGGCGGCTGAGCATAGCGATGGCGCTCACGGGACAGCCGGAGATACTGTTTCTCGACGAGCCGACGCTCGGGCTTGACGTAATTGCCCGCAGCGAGCTTTGGGACACCGTGCGCTGCCTCAAAGGCAAAACGACCGTCGTGCTCACGACCCATTACATGGAGGAGGCGGAGGCGCTTTCCGACCGCATCGGCATCATGCGCGGCGGGCGGCTGCTCGCACTGGGCACTGCCGGGGAGCTCAAGGCTCTTGCGGGAGAGGAGCGCTTTGAGGACGCATTCGTGAAGCTCGTGAAGGGGGCGGAAATATGAAAATGCTTAGCTTTTCCGCGCGCACGGGCAAGGAGATCCTGCGCGACCCGATAAACCTCGCGTTCGGCTTGGGGTTTCCGGTCGTACTCATACTGCTGCTGTCGGCAATACAGAAAAATGTGCCGGTTTCGCTGTTTGAAATAGAAAAGCTTGCGCCGGGCATGACGGTTTTCGGACTGTCATTCATGACGCTTTTTGCCGCGACGCTCGTTTCAAGGGACCGCGAGAGCGCGCTTTTGCAGCGGCTTTACACGACGCCCATGACGGCGGCGGACTTCATCTCCGGCTACACCCTGCCGCTATTACCGATGGCGCTTGCGCAAAGCGCCGTGTGCTTTCTCGCGGCGCTGCCGCTCGGCTTGGCTCCGACGCGCGGAATTTTGCTTGCGCTTCTCGCGGGCATTCCGGCTGCGGTGTTTTTCATATCGCTCGGGCTTTTGTGCGGAAGCGTTTTGAGCGTGAAGCAGGTCGGCGGAGTGTGCGGAGCGCTGCTGACAAACCTCACCGCGTGGCTGTCGGGCATATGGTTCGACTTAAAGCTCGTGGGCGGTGCGTTTGAAAAAACAGCGGAAGCTCTGCCGTTCGTGCACGCGGTCAGGATACAGCAGGCGGCCTGCGCGGGCAGCCTCAACTGCGGCGCGGATATCGCGTGGGTCGCAGCATACGCCGCCGCTGCGGCAGTCCTTGCGGTCGTGCTGTTCCTGCGGCAGATGAGAGAATAACAAAAAAACGGACACCCATCGGTGTCCGCTTTTTATTTGCCCCAGTCGCCGGATATGCCGTCGGGAGCCTTGGCGCCGTGCTCGCTGCGGACGCTGCCGTCGCGCCCGCGGAAATCGCGCGGTGCGACGTTCTCGTCCGAGGGCAGGCTGCCGTGCTTTTTGGTTTTTTTGCTCATGGTTATCCTCCGAATACACAAAGTATCAGACCGTAGACGACGCTTGCGGTGATGCCGTAAACGATCACGGGCCCCGCGATGACGAACATTTTTGCCGCCGTGCCGCTTATGAGCCCCTCGGTCTTGAATTCGAGCGCCGGTGCGACCATGGAGTTTGCAAAGCCCGTTATCGGCACGAGGCTGCCCGCAAGCGCGAATTTTGCCAGGCGGTCGTATATCCCGAGCCCCGTGAGCACCGCGCCCAGAAACACGAGGCTTATGCTCGCGGCAGTTGCGGCGCTTTGGCGGTCGAGCCCGTGCGAGAGGAAAAAGTCCGTAAATAACTCCCCCACGCAGCAGATGAGCCCGCCGACGGCAAAGGCCTTCGCTGCGTTTGCGGCGTATTTTGAGCGCGGCTGGTGGGAGTCGGAATAGCGCCTGTATTCCTCGTTTGTCATTTTCATTGCCTTGCCTCACATAAAAAAATTGCACCGGAAGCCGATGCAATTATTTTGTGCCGATATTTTGATCTTATTCGTCGAGCGTCAGGTTTTCAACGCCGTTTGCCTCAAATTCGTCCATGTATTCGTCGATGCGGGCCGCGAGGGCGTTATAGTCGTCGCAATCCTCTCCGAGGTCGCGCCGCGCGAGCTCCTCGGCGAGAATGTCGAAAAACACCGCGTCCTCATAATCGGCTATCGCCTCGTGGATGCCGCCGTCCTCGTATGCGCGCGAGGGGAAAACGTGACCGTGCCAAACCTGAATGAGCGACTTCATTCCGTTTTTCGCGCACAGCGAAAAGAGCTTCTCCTGAACTATGTCGTAGTCCTCGAAGCGGTCGGTCGTGCGCGTTGAGTTAAGTATCCAGTTTCCTATATAAACAAGGTCGAGGAGCCTGCGAAACTCCTTTTCGGTCAGATCTATATTCAAAGCTGCGCCTCCTGTTACGATTCTCATAGTATTATATCAGATAGACTGCCCCTGTGCCACATAAAAATCCTTGTAATTTTCGCGGTTTTATCATATTATAATATGATGTAGAAAATTAGGAGTAAAAATAATGGATAACAGACCCATCGGCGTGTTCGATTCGGGGCTCGGCGGTCTTACGGTCGCAAGGGAAATAATCAAAAGGCTCCCGAATGAGAATATAGTGTATTTCGGCGATACGGGGCGCGTGCCCTACGGCTCGCGCAGTCGGGACACAATAAAAAAATACGCGGCGGAGGACGAACGTTTTTTATTAAAGCATAACGTTAAGCTTATAGTTGCGGCGTGCGGCACGGTTTCTTCGGTTGCGGGCGACGCGGCAAAGGATCTGCCCGTGCCGTATTTCGAAATGGTAACGCACGCGGCGGCGGCGGCGGTTAAAGCCACAAAAAACGGCAGAATCGGCGTTATAGGCACGGCGGCAACGGTAGAAAGCGGCAGCCACAAAAGGGAAATATTAAGGCTTAAGCCGGACGCTGAGGTTACGGCATGCAGCTGTTCGCTGTTTGTTCCGCTTGTTGAGGTGGGCTGGTACGCGGCTGACGATATAGTGGTAAAAGAAACGGTAAAGCGTTATTTAAAGCCGATAATCGAAGCCGATTGCGATACGCTTATATTAGGCTGTACGC